>JAYVWQ010000163.1:0-3301 GCA_043785945.1 Akkermansia sp. | reverse complement strand
GGGGTTGTGAATCAGCACCGGGTCGAACTGGTTCGGCGCGTAGAGAATCCAGTCCGAATCGGCGGGCAGTCCGAGCGGGGCGAGATTTCTTTCCTGATTGAATTCATCCACGAACTCCACCGAGAAACCTGATTGCGCCATGCCCGCCGAAGTCGAGCCGCGCACATGGAAACTGGCGCGCGTGTCGAGCGTGGGCGGATTGGTCAGCGTGGTGCGCCCGGCGATGGGTTCGCGCAACGACAGATGCACGAAGGAGCCGTGCGTGGAGGCGGGCAGGTTCTGGCCGAACGTCTCCATGACGAGAATCGGCAGCGTGGAGCTGAAGGTCGCGGCGTTGGTGAGGAGTCGCAGATAGGCCGCGCTGCTGGGCGGGCCGGGCAGCAATCCCTCCAGATACCCCCGCGCGCGCAGGTGCGCCGTGTTCGTGATGAGCAACGGCGTTTCGTACACGAGCGAACCGTTCGTGGGCAGATGACCATCGAGCGTGTAGCGGATGACCGCGTCGGGAGAAACGCTGGACAGTGTGACGCTGAATGGATTGGTGAAGGTGCCGCCGGGGTGGGAGAACAGAATCTCTGGCGCAAAGCCCGCGCCGCTGCTGGCGTTGGGCTTTCCGGGCGTTGTCTGAATCATCGGCCCGACGAGCGGCAGCTCACCCCGCACTCTTCCGAAAGAGAGGTCAGTGGATTGATCGGGGAAGAGAATTTCCGAGACCACATTGGTCGCTGCATTGACCAGCGCCAGATAACCGCCGCGCGGGTCGAGGCGGAAGCTAGCGTGCAGACGGAGCAGATCGTTGGTGCGGTTTTTGCCCGAGGCGAAGACCACGAGATATTTGTCCGGCAGCAATGACACCGCCGGGAAACGCCACTTGGTCAGGTTGGTCGCGTCGTCGGTCAGGAACCAGTCGCGCAGCCGCAGCGTGGTGGTGCCGCCGTTGTGAATTTCAATCCAAGGTTCGCGCGCGCCATCGTCGTCCTTCAACCCATGCTGATTGTCCGCGAGAATCTCGGAGAGGTAGCCCGAGGTGAAGTTCTCCGCCGCATGAGTGGGAGCGAGAATCAACCACAGGGCCAGCAACGCTGCCGTGGGAAAAACGGATGTATCGCGAAGGACGCGAAGGGAGCGAAGGATGAAGATAGTAATTCTGCGACCATGCTTGGGTTCCTTCGCTCCCTTCGCGGCCTTCGCGTGACTCATCGGTCTTTGCGTCAGGCCAGTTTCAGCGGGCCGCCTTCGCAGAGCGACGCCTTGCCGAAGGTCGGCAGCTTGTGGCCCACCGCGTGGGCCAGCGCGAGGTGCAGGCGGTTGTGCGGCACTTTCTCGTGCTGGAGCGAACGGCCCATCTGGAAACCAAATCCGCCGCCCACCAGCAGGAAGGGGATGTTGTCCAGCGTGTGCGAGTTGCCCTTGCCCAGCTCGTTCGTCCACACGATGAGCGTGTGGTCGAGCATGGAGCCAGCGCCGCCCGGTTCGGGCGTCGCGGCCAGCTTCTCCGTCAGATAGCGCAGTTCGCCGCAGAACCACTTGTTGATCTTGATGAGCTTGGCCTGCGCCGATTCGTCCTTGTCCGGCTCGTGGGAGAGCGCGTGATGGCCGTCCTTGATGTCCAGCCAGTTCATGCGGGCCGAGCCGACCGACTTGGTGTATTGCAGCGTGGCCACGCGCGCCATGTCGTTGACGAAGCTGTTGACCAGCAAATCAATTTGCATCCGGCTCAGGCGCGGCACGTTGTCGTTCTGATCCGCGATGCCTTCCTGCAAGGCGGGCGGACCCACGCGCAGCTTCTGCTTCCCGGCCTCGCTGATCTCCCGCTCCATCTGGCGCACCAGCGTCTCGTGTTCTTCGAGCATCCGGCGGTCCTCGGTGCTGATGAGCTTGCGCACGCGCTTCAAGTCGCCCTGCACATCCACGAGCACGCTTTGCAGGCTCTCCTTGTCCTGCAACTGCCCGTAGAGCTTCTGATACATCTGATACGGATCGGAGATGGGGGCCACCGGCTTGTTCGGACCCGCGTAGCTCATGCGCGTCCACGGGTCGGCCCGATCCGTCACGCCCACGCCGAATTCCAGCGAACCGAAACGGGTGCGCGTCTCCTCCTTGCTCTGGAAAAAGTTTTTGATCTCCTGATCGATGGAAATGCCGCTGGCCCAGCCCGCCGGCGAATCCGAGCCGCCCTGGATGTTGCCGGGAAACAATTCGATGCCCGTGAGCAGGCAGCTCATGCCGCGCATGTGGCCGTCGCCATCGCCGCGCACCTTGTTGCTTAGGCCCTTTAGAATCAGCATCCGGTCCTGAAACGCCGCCAGCGGCGACATGATTTCCTTGAGCTGGAAATCCCGGCCCGCCTGGTCCGGCCAGTAGTGCGTGGGGATGGTGCCATTCGGGCTGAACATCACGACCAGGCGCTGCCGCGGACGCGCCGGCGCGGCCAGCCCGAGACTCGGCAAGCCCATGAGAAAAGGCAGCGACGCTGCAGAAAGCCCGAGCCGTTTCACGAACTGGCGGCGATGGATGGTGTTCATGCGTTGTTATTGAGTCCCAAGGTTGACGGGAGAATACGCGCGGCTATTCGAGGGGCAAGGTTTTGGAGGGAATCCACTTTCAGCGATTGGCGGGCGGACTTTGCGGTGCTTCATCCCGGAGGGATGATCCAAAAATAGCCCGGCCATTTTTGGCCTTTGTGATCTTTGTGTCTTGGTGGTTCAACTGTTCCTGCCTGACGTCTTCATCACCACCGCTTGCCCGGCTCACGCGCGGCGTTTTCGTCCATTCGGAATGGAGGAGAGGGGTGTGCCAGGGTTACGGTTTGATCAACCGGAAAAAGCGCGTCAGTGCGGCGGCAGGAATGGTCGCGCCGTTGGTGTAGGCCACGGGTGCATTGATCCACGCGACGGGCAGCGGATTCAGCGCCGCCGCTTCCTGCAAGACGAAACCCGGCGTGTTCGGCAGCCACGTCACCTTGACGCTGCCGTTCTGAAGATTGACCACGAACAAAGTCGGAGCGCCCGCCTGCTGCACTGGAAAAACCGCGCCCCTCCAGCCGTCCGCGTTCGCCTCAGGGCCGGTGACAAATCTCTTTGCCGCCCGGCGCGGGGCGGCTAAAAACTCCGCCGATGTCCACCGTCGCCACCTTTGAATCCTTCGAGCATGAACTAAACCGGCTCGTGGCTTCCTTTGGACAACGCCTCGCGGAACTCAAGAAACCCGGCTACGCCGAAGCACAATTGCGCGACGATTTCCTGAACCCCTTCTTCCGCGCCCTGGGCTGGGACATGGAGAACCGCGCCGGTCTCATTCA
>JAYVWQ010000162.1:0-2435 GCA_043785945.1 Akkermansia sp. | reverse complement strand
GGCGAACAGCTCGGGCGTGATGTCGTTCGCGTAGCTGAGCGGGTTATTGTAAATCATGATCGGCAGCCCGGTGGACTTCGCCACGGTGCGGAAGTGCGTCAGCGTTTCGTCCGGGTCGCCCTTGTAGAGCATCGCGGGCATGAGCATCACGCCGTCCGCGCCGAGTTTTTCCACATCGCGGGTGTAACACACCGCTTCCGCCGTGCTCGTCTCGGCCACGCCGCTCAGGACGGGGATGCGGCCGTTCACCGCCTCGATCATAGCGGCCATCACGCGGCGCTTCTCGTCGCCGGTCATCGGCTGGTTCTCGCCAAGCGAGCCGAGGAAGATCATGCCGTTGATGCCGGACTTGATCAGCGCCTCGACATGGACGGCCGTCGCGTCGAGATCGAGCGAGCCGTCTTTGTGCATTTGTGTGGTGATGGCGGGGAAGACGCCTTGCCAGATGTGTTTCATTTCTTGGTTGGTGATACGTGGTTCGTGGTGCGTGATGAGGAAATTTGTTAATTCCAGCGCGGCTCCTTGAGCAGAAGGTTCCGCACGAAGAAATCCTGCAACCGGCGTTTGCCGTACGGACTGCCGGCCACACCGTGGCCCGCACCGGGGACGACGAGCAGTTCGTAATCCTTCCCGGCCTTGATGAGCGCGTTGCAGACCTGCATGGTGCTCGCGGGATCGACGTTCTTGTCCATCTCGCCGACCATGAGGAGCAGCTTGCCTTGCAGATTCTTTGCGAGCGTCACGTTGCTTTGCTCGTCGTAATGTTTACCGACGGGCCAGCCCATCCACTGTTCGTTCCACCAGATTTTGTCCATGCGGTTGTCGTGGCAGCCGCAGTCGGACACGCCGGCCTTGTAGAAATCGCCGTGCGTGAGCAGGCCGCCGAGCGCGTTCTGTCCGCCCGCCGACGTGCCGTAGATGCCGACGCGGGTGCTGTCCATCTCAGGATGCTTCGCGGCAGCGGCCTTGATCCAAAGCACCCGATCCGGGAAGCCCGCGTCGCCGATGTTCTGCCAGCACACGTCGTGGAATTTCTTGGAACGCTGGCTCGTCCCCAAGCCGTCCATCTGCACGACGATGAAACCGAGTTCCGCCAGTTCGGCCATGCGCGGCACGGCGCTGAAGGTCTTGGGCGTGAACGCGCTTTGCGGCCCGGCGTAGATGTTTTCGATGACGGGATATTTTTTCGCGGGATCAATATTCGTCGGGCGCACGATGACGCCGTAGATGTCCGTCTCACCATCGCGTGCCTTGGCGACGAAGCGCTCCGGCGCGATCCAGCCCGCCTTCTTCAGCGCGCTCAGGTCGGCAGTTTCCAGTTTGGTGACGAGCTTGCCGTCCTCGACGCGGCGCAACTCTGTGACCGCCGGCAGGTCCACGCGCGTGTAGCTGTCGATGATAAAGCGGCGGTCGGGCGAATACTCGATGGTGTGCGAACCATCGCCTTCCGTGAGTTGCACCAGCGAACTCCCGTCGAAGTTCACGCGACAGTAGTGAATGTAGTAGGGGTCTTGCCCTAGCACGATGCCGCCCGCGCGGAACCAGATTTGCCGCTTCTCCTTGTCCACGCGATCCACGCCGCGCACGACCCATTCGCCTTTGGTGATTTGGTTTTTCACCTTCCCGGTCTTCGCGTCGTAGAGGTAGAGGTGATTCCATCCGTCGCGCTCACTCATCCAAATCAGTTCGCCCGTGTCGTCGAGCCATTCGAGGAAGTTCTTCCCGCTGTAGTCGATGAAGGTTTTGCTTTGCTCATCGACGATGGCGCGCGCTTCGCCCGTCGTGCCATCCACGGCCATTTCGCGCAGCACCTGATGCCCGCGCTGGTTGTAGCGGAAGGTGAACCGCGACGAGTCTTTCTCCCAACGAATGTCCATGCTGCCGTTTTCGGTGAAGGGATTCGGGAACAACTCGTCGCTCACGGGAATCTGTTTCTTGGCCGCGACCTCGAAGAGCGCCGGGCGGGGATGCGGCAACTTGTCGCCGGGCTTGAGATACTCGAACGAAACAAGCTTGGGCTGCACCTGATCCTTGGGCGATGACTCGACGAAACTGACCTTGTGCTCCTGCCCCTTCTCCACGCGTACGGCGACGAAGTGCTTCGAGTCCGGCGACCAGTAGAAGCGGTCACGATAGGCGTCGTCATCCTGGCCGTCCTTGGTGAGCACGGTCTCCTCGCCGGACGAAACATTTTTCAGCAGCACGTTGTTGTTCTTGATCGATGCGCGCCACTGGCCGTCGGGCGAAGTGTCGCGCGCGGCGGGGCGTGGAGAGTTGCCGCCGCCCGCGCCGCCGCCGCGATTGCCACGTCCGCGCCCGGTCGTGGCGACCGCGTTGGTGCCGGTGATTTCCGCATCGCTCGCTTTGTCCGTGGCCTCGAAGGTCGCCAGCGTTTTGCCGGCGGCATCCACGGCGAGCCAGGCGTGGCCGGAGAA
>JAYVWQ010000161.1:0-5095 GCA_043785945.1 Akkermansia sp. | reverse complement strand
CTGCAACAGAAAGGTTCACGCGTCTGGACCATCCCCGGCGAGGCCACCGTCTTCGAGGCCATTCAGCTCATGGCCGGCCGCAACATCGGTGCGCTCGTGGTCGTGTCGCGCGGCAAACTTGAAGGAATTTTTACCGAGCGTGATTACACGCGGAAAATTGCGCTGCACGGCAAGTCCTCGAAAGACACCTACGTGAGCGAAGTGCTTTCTCCGGAACTGCTCGTGGCCACGCCCGACAGCACGGTGGAGGATTGCATGAGGATGATGACCGAGAACCGCGTGCGCCACCTGCCCGTGCTCCAAGGTGAACAGCTCGTGGGACTCATTTCCATCGGCGACCTGGTCAACTGGATCATCTCCACGCAGAACGTCGAAATCCTCCAGTTGCACAACTACATCTCGGGGCAGTATCCGGGGTGAACGTGCAGCCAGTTTGGAACTGGCAGGTGAGGCGCTGTTTCGCGGTGCTCTCGGAACTTGCGATAGTCTCCCTCACGGCCACGCCCTGCCGGTTACAAACCAGCAGCACATTGCCTCGCTGGAAACAGCATCGCGAAATTCCTGGTGCCAGATTCTCCGTGCGCCGTTCTGATGCCGTCCGTGAATGAGAACAACAACCAAGATGGCTGGTGGTTCAGCCTCGCCGTCGAAGGAGCGGTCGAACTGATGCTCGCGCTGCTTTCCGCCTTGCTTGATGGAATCGCCAGTCTTTAACTGCGCTTTAACAAACACCTGACTTATGGATCTCTTCCTCGCCTATCTGGTCTGCTTCGGTGTCGGGCTTCTTTTCACCATCGTCAGCGCGCTGATGGCCGACGTGTTCGGCGGGCACGATGTGGGCGGGACCGAGGGATCGGGTGGGCACGCCGAGGCGGGCTTCGACAGCAACGACATGCCGGGTTTCTCGCCGCTCAGTCCCACGACCATTGCGGCGTTTGTCACCGCGTTCGGCGGTTTCGGCATGGTCTTCTCCAAGTTTGAGGCCACGAACAGTCCTCTGTTGAGCGTGCCGCTTTCCTTGGTCGGCGGGTTTCTGGTGGCCACCCTGCTGTTCATCATGTTCCGCGCCATCTTCGCCCGCACTCAAAGCTCCAGCGAGGCGCGCGTCTCGAAACTGGTCGGCACCGTCGGCACCGTCATCACGCCCATCCCGGCCCACGGCGTCGGTGAAATCGCCTATGTGACGGGCGGCTCGCGTTACACGGCTCCAGCCCGCGCCGTGAGCGAAGGCGAGATTGCCAATGGTGCGGCGGTGAAGATCACCCGCATCATCGGCTCCCAGTTCTACGTCGAAACCGTCTGAATGTTTTCATTCCGCTCTCAACTCTTAACGCTCAACCACTTATGATCACACCATTCCAACTCGCCCAAGCCATCCCCGGAGGCTGGGGCTTTGCCGCCATCGCCGTCGTGGGCATCGTCTTCATCTTCGTCGTCTCGATCATGGTCTGGGCCAGCCGCTACACCAAGGTCGGCCCCAACCAGGTGCTCATCGTCGCCGGCCGCAAGAAGCGAGTCATCGACCCCGACGGCGTGGAGCGCGAGCGCGGCTTCCGCATCGTGAAAGGCGGCGGCACTTTTGTCGTCCCCGTCCTCGAAAAGGTGGACATCCTCTCGCTGGAATTGCTGACCATCGACGTGCAGACGCCCGAGGTTTATACGAGCAAAGGCGTGCCGGTGAAGGTCGATGGCGTGGCGCAAATCAAGGTGAAGGGCGACGACATTTCCATCGCCACCGCGGCCGAGCAGTTCCTGAGCAAAGACACCGGCGCGATCATGAACATCGCGATGCAGACGATGGAAGGCCACCTGCGCGCCATCCTCGGCACGATGACGGTGGAGGAGATTTACCAGAACCGCGACGCCTTCGCGCAGAAGGTGCAAGAAGTCGCCGCCGGTGACATGGCCAACATGGGCCTGGGCATCGTGAGCTTCACCATCCGCGACATCCGCGACACCCAGGGCTACCTCGACGCGCTCGGCAAACCGCGCATTGCCCAGGTGAAACGCGACGCGCAGATCGCGCAGGCCGAAGCCGACCGCGACGCGATGATCAAATCCTCGCAGGCCACGCAGGCCGGACAGGAGGCGAAGTTCCTCGCCGACACCAAAATCGCCGAAGCGCAGCGCGACTATCAAAGCAACGTGGCGCAATACCAAGCCGCCGTGAACCAGAAGAAAGCCGAAGCCGACCTTGCGTACGATTTGCAGAAGTTCAAGACGGGCCAGCTCGTGAAGGCCGAAGAAGTGCAGGTCAACATCATCGAAAAGCAGAAGCAGATTGAGTTGCAAGAGCAGGAAATCAAACGGCGGCAGCGCGAGTTGGAAGCCACGGTGCAAAAGCCCGCTGACGCCGAACGCTACCGGGTCGAAACGCTGGCCAACGCCAAGAAGTTCCAGCTCGAAACCGAAGCGTCCGGCGCGGCCTCCGCGACCAAGGCGACGGGTTTCGCCGCCGCCGACGTGAACAAAGCCACCGGTCTCGCGGAGGCCGAGGCCAACAAGGCCAAGGGTCTCGCCCAGGCCGACATTATCATGGCCCAAGGCAAGGCGACCGCCGAAGCCACGCGCCTCAAGGCCGAAGCCTTCCAGCAATACAACCAGGCCGCCGTCATCGAACTGCTCGTCAAAGTGCTGCCGGAAATTGCCGGCCGCATCAGCGAACCGCTCTCGAAGATGGAGAAGATGGTCATCATCAACAGCGGCTCCGGTCCCGGTGGCGGCGCGAGCAAGCTCACCGGCGACATCACACAAATCATCGCCCAGCTCCCGCCCGTGCTGGAGAGCCTGACCGGCGTGAAGTTTGAGAAACTGCTGGAACAGGTGCCGGCGCTGCGGAACGCGATGGGCAAAGACAGCACGGAGCCGAAGCCTTAACCACGGAGCGAACCTATGCTGGCCGCATTTGGATTGGGCGGGTGGGAAATCATTCTGATTCTCTGCGTGATGCTTCCCCTGAGCCTCGCCTGCACCGCATTCTGGGTGTGGATGCTCATCGACTGCATCCGCAACAAAAGCCTGACCGACAACGAACGCATCGTCTGGACGCTGGTCATCGTGTTCACGCACGCGCTTGGGGCGCTCATCTATTTGCTGGCAGGGCGGAAGAAGCCCGCATGAAGCCGTCTTTCCACACTTTGTTCCGAAGACGAGAGCTAGATAGCCAGTCTTCCAAAGAAGTTTTCGCCGTCGCAGCCATCGCGTTCTGCCTAAAACATGATGAAGATTTCGCGGCAAAATTTCTCAGAGAGTTTTGCGGAGTGTCATTCCAAGGACCAATCTCTTCGTTAATCGTAGATGCCGATACTCATAAATGGGCTGATCTAATGATTCGAAGCGACGTCAATTCGTTCGCCTGCGTTTTGGAATTCAAGATTGAAAGCGACGTCAACGCTCACCAAAATCCGAACTGTCCCGAGTTCGGTGGAAACAAAGGCTACGGAAGGCTAATGTCAGAATCTCTGGAGTGCCGTGATCACAAGACGAAGCGGTTTGTTGTGGTGACAGGAGAAAAAGAGCGGGAAACGATCCAACCTGACCAGAAGCTTCAGCACGGCATAAACTGCGACTGGAAATCGTGGGCTGAATTAAGCCTCATCCGGCCTGCGAAAAGCGTTACGACAGACTTGTTTGATTCACTTGGGGATCTTGGTATTGAGGATTTTAGAGAAATCAGCCTGCGAAAAATGAAACTTCAAAAATCCGCATTTGGCACTCTCAAGGTGGTACAAACCTTGGACCATGTTCATCGGGCGCTTGGAAATCGACCGCTCCGGATTGCGCAAATCGAAGACGAAGACAAATCCAATGACCACTGGTGGACCGGTGTCGGCGTGCAAGGAAAAGATTCACTGCAACGTGAGGGTTGGTTTGGATATGAGGGTAGAAAAAACCTGGAGAACGCAACGGTGCCAGAAGAGGGGCATGCCGCCGTTTGGTTCTATTTTTACAGCGACTCGCTAAAGCGAGAAGCAGATCGAAAGCTCCTGCTTGAGCACAATTTCTAACCAGAACTCTCCAATGACGAAGATTCACTAAACTTGATAGTGAAGCGCTCTTCCGAAGGCGATGATGGCGATCTTGAATGGTTCAAGTCGGTCTACAAGGCAGTCGGGAAAATCCAATGAATAAAATCAAAGCAGCGTCAGCAACCCACCTGATGAACTCGCTTGGAGAAATCTTACGACATGTTGCCGGGGCCAAGTATATGACCGAATCAAAACCGAAGAAGCGTGAGGCGAAGGTTTTCAAAGGAGTCACCGGGGATACAACCATTGCCTCGCTGCTGAAAAACAAGGACTTCGACGACCTAGACTGGCTGATAGCGACGACTTGCTTCGAGGTGACACACAACGTCGAGATTCCCACCGAGCTGAGCGACGATGCTGAAATGACGCTCTCCGAATTCATTCAACGTGTGGCGAAACTGCCGCAATCCAAAGACCCCTTGTTCCGAACGAGAAGAATTGCCTCAGACCTTTTTTACCCTTCGCTCGGAGGAGTCGCCAAAATGGCTTCAACTTCGGTTCAACGCGAAATACTGAAACAGCAAAGACAGGTTGCCCGTGTTTCGGCCAAACTGGCTGAGAATTGAAAAGACGGGGCCGAACACCATGAGCCAGACCACCAAAATCCTGATCGCCGCCGCCATTGGTCTTCTGATTCTGGCGTGGGTCTGGCTGCGGCTCGTCCGTTGGGTCAACTGCCGCCGGATCAAACGCGCCGTGGAACGGGGCGGCGACCGGGTGGTGCGGATCACGCAGTTCCATCCGCATGGTATGTCTCCGTTCTTCTCTCCGTTCGCGCGCTGGTATGATGTGGAATGTGCCACGCCGGACGGGCACACCTCGCGGCAGCGTTGCCAGACCGGATTGTTCCAAGGCGTCTTCTGGTCACGGGAGGACGGACGGAATTGAAGCGACAGATAGCTTGACGACGCATGCAACTTTTTGAAGCCATCATCGACGCCAACCAGCGGGCCGCGCGCGGGGAAAAGGCGGGGCTGCGCCCGAGTGACTTTGCCGCCGCGCTCCCCATTGTCGCGCTCACTTGCATTGACCCTCGGCTGAATCCGCTTATGCCGGAGGTGCTCGGG
>JAYVWQ010000160.1:0-6020 GCA_043785945.1 Akkermansia sp. | reverse complement strand
CCTTGCTTGCTTGGATGCACGGTGATGCTTTCGCCGAGCACGTCGGCATAGACCTGCACCACGAGCGGGTTGTGGTGCGGCAGTCCGCCGGTGGCGACGAATTTCCGCACGGGCACGCCGCCTTCACGAAGCCGCTCGACAATCCAGCGCAGCCCAAACGCCGAGGCTTCGAGCAGCGCACGGTAGAGATGCGCCGGGCGATGATGGAGCGCGAGTCCGGTGAACGCGCCCCGGAGCGATCCATCCATGAGCGGCGTGCGGCAGCCGTTGAACCAATCGACGCACCCCACGCCATCCGCCCCGGGCGGCAACGCGGCCGCCTCGCGTCCGAGTTGCACGAAATCACGCTGGCCGGTCATCCGGCGCAACCAGTCGAACGCATCACCCACCGCCGCCTGTCCGGTTTCGTAGCCGTAGTAGCCGGGGAGAATTCCATCCTGCACCACGCCCGCTCCACCGGGGACGCTGCGCTCCACGTCACTGTTGAGCATGTGGCAGGAACTGGTGCCCATGACCATCACGAGCGTGCCCGGTTCCGCCGCGCCCGCGCCGGGCACACCCGCATGTGCGTCGATGATGGCCGCGCTGACCGGCGTGCCTGCGCGCAGGCCGAGTTGCTTCGCCATCGCGCCGGTGAGTCCGCCCGCCGCGACGCCCGGCGCGAGCAGGCGTCCGGGCATTTTGTCTTTCACGACCCGCGCGAACTTTGGATGCACCGCGTGCAGAAACTCCTCGGACGGATAACCCTCCGTCGCGCTCCACATTCCTTTGTAACCCGCCTGACAGGTCGAGCGCGGCAGCGATTCGGCGGGACCGCCCACGAGTTGCCAGACGAACCAGTCGCCCGCTTCGAGCCAGACCTCCGCTGCGTCGTAGGCGCGTGGTGCGAGTTCGAGTGTCTCCAGCATTTTGGGGAAGAACCATTCCAGCCCGATGCTGCCGCCGTAGCGCTGGAGAAAACTTTCCCCGCGTTCGCGCGCCTCGGCGTTGATGCGGTCGGTCTGCGCCTGCGCGCCGTGATGCTTCCACAGCTTCGGCCAAGCGAGCGGTTCGGTCGCGAACGGCTTGAGCAGACACAACGGCGTGCCGTCCCGCTTCGTCGGCAGCATGGTGCAACTCGTGAAATCCACGCCCACGCCGAGCACATTTTCGCCGCGAGACTTGGCCTGGCGCAGCGCTGCCCGCGTGGCTTTCGCCGCCGACTCCATCCAGTCGAGCGGATGTTGGAGCGCGTAGTGTGGCGGAAGTTTCTTCTTCGATCCGGGCAGTGCCTCGGTGATTTGTCCGTGCGGATACTTCGCGACGACGGAGGCCCGTTCCCGCCCGCGCAAATCCACGAGGACGGCGCGGACCGACTCCGTGCCGAAGTCGAGGCCGAGTGCGAGGCTAGGTGCGAGAGCGGGCATACGGGCAGGAAAATGAGGGCAGGGAGATTGCTTCTGAAAGTGAAAAATTTTGTTCGGAGGCTGCGCACTCATTGGCGAGGTGGGTCAGGCTGGAAGCCTGACCCACGAATTCGGCCCGTCATTTCCCATCGCATCACGTCTGCGGCGGAGCGTTGCGTCGCGCGCGTGCCATCGCTAGGTTACGCGCTCTGAAAAAATTCGCCGCATCCTACGGTTGGCTCGCGCTGGTGCTGCTCGCGCTGGGCGGTTGTCGTCCCGCCGACCAGGCCGACCGCTTCGTGCCGTGTCCCCCAGGCACCGTCACCTTCAACAAGGACATCGCGCCCATCGTCTTCCAAAACTGCTCGGGCTGCCATCGGCCCGGGGAGTCCGCGCCCTTCCCGCTGCTCGGCTACGAAGACACGCGGAAACACGCGAAGCAAATCGTGGACGTGACCCGGCGCCGGGTCATGCCGCCGTGGCTGCCAGATCGGAATCTGATTCACTTGGTTGGGGAGCGTGGTCTGACGGCGCAGCAGATCGGACTCTTGCAACAATGGGCCGAGGAAGGGGCGGCGGAAGGGGCGCCATCTGATTTGCCGCCGGTGCCGGTGTGGAGTTCGCGCTGGCCGCTCGGTGAACCCGACTTGGTGGTGAAGCCGGCCGTGGGCTTCAAGCTCTCCGCCGAGGGAAGCGATACTTATAGAAACTTGATCATCCCCATCCCGCTGGGCGCGCGCCGGTTTGTCCGAGGCATCGAGTTGCGACCGAACAGCCGGGCGGTGCATCACGCCTTTCTGCGTTTCGACAAGACGGGGCAGTCGCGTCTGCTCGACGGCCAGGATGGCCAACCCGGCTTCCCCGGCATTCACGCACCGCGCACGGCGGAAAGCCCGATTACTTTTGCGAGCTGGCAGCCGGGCAAGACGCCGCGTTTTTACCCGGCTGATCTGGCCTGGGCGATGGAGACCAACACCGATTTGATTCTGCAACTGCACCTCCAGCCCATTGGCAAAGAGGAACTCATCGCGCCCGAAGTGGCCTTGTATTTCACGGACCAACCGGGCACGGCCATCGCGCTCAAGGTGCCGCTCGATTCCTTCGCCATTGAAATTCCCGCCGGCGCGACCAACCACCTTGTGACCGATGAATTCGTATTGCCGGTTGATGTGGAACTGCGGGGAGTCCTGCCGCACGCCCATTATCTCGGGCGCACATTGAAAGGTTACGCGCTGCTGCCGGATGGCTCGCGCCGCTGGCTCATGGCCATCAAGGAGTGGGACTTCAACTGGCAGGGTGACTACCAATTTTCCACGCCCCTCGCGCTGCCCAAGGGCACGAAGCTGGTCATGGAATACACCTACGACAACTCGACGAACAATCCGCGCAATCCCCACCAGCCGCCCCGGACGGTGATCTACGGATCGCAAACCACCGACGAGATGGCCGAGCTGTGGCTGCAAATCGTGATGAAGAGTCAGGACGATTTGCAGGCCATGAACAAGGCGCTCCAACCGCGCTTTCTCAAGGATGGCATCCTGGCCAACGAGGCTTTGCTCCGGCGCAATCCGAACGACGCGCGCGCGCACAGCGAACTGGGCTTCACTTTGCTGATGTCGGGGCGCCCGGCAGACGGGCTGATTCATTTGAACACCGCCATCCGGCTCGACCCGGCTTACGACGAACCGCACTACTTTGCCGGCGTGGCTTATCGAAGTCTGAAGCGGACGGACGAGGCGCGGCAGGAATTTGAAACGGCGCTGCAAATCAATCCCAAGCACGCGCGCGCCCACGGCAACCTCGGACTCGTGCTCGCCCAGCAGGGAGACATCGCCCGGGCGGCGGAACATTTCCGCGCCGCCCTGCAACTGAATCCGGAGGACGACATCGCGCGCACCATGTTGCAACAGGCCGAACAGGCGCTACGCGGTCCGGCGAAGTAACGCCCAGGGACGAGATCGGGGCCGGCCTATTTGTCATTCGTCATTCGTCATTCGTCATTCCACTCAGCCGCTTTTCCACCCACACGCGCGCCGCCCCGGCCGTGGTGAGTTCCTCGCCGAGTTGCAGGTCGCGCAGTTCGGTGAGCAGGGCACCCATGGCGGGGCCAGGCTTCACCCCCAATTGAATCAGGTCGCCGCCGGTGAGCAGAGGCGGGACGAGATGGGGGCGGTCGTGGAGATGCTGCTGCTGCTCGCGCACAAAATCATAGAGGTCGAGCCGGTGGTGTGAGCCGAGGCAATCGAGCCGGTGGAGTTCCAGTTCGAGCGGGAAGGTCGGGCGCATCAACATGCGGCGGAGGGTTGCTTTGCGCATGTGAGGCGCATCTTTGAACTGCATGTGATGGAGCACAGTGGCCACGATGTCGTCGGTCTGCTGGCGCGGAAATTTGAGGCGTTGGAGAATTTCCTCCGCCATGTGTGCGCCGACTTTTTCGTGGGTGTAAAAGTGAATGGTGCCGTCGTCCGCAACGGAACTGGTGCGGGGCTTGGCGATGTCGTGAAGGAGCACGATCCAGGGCAGCGACTCGTCGGGCAGAGGGCAGGGGAGCTGCGCTAGCATGAGCCGGATGTGATTAAACACCGTGCCCTCGGGATGGTAATCGGGCGACTGGTCGCAGGTGACGGTGGGGACCAATTCGGGCAGGACGTGGGGCATAAGCCCGCTTTCGTGGAGCAGCGTGAGACCGCGCGCGGCATGGGGCGGGGCGAAGAGTTTGATCAGTTCCTCGCGCACCCGCTCGGCGCTGACGAGACGGATTTTTTCGGCGAGTTTCTGCACAGCGGCAAAAGTTTCGGGCGCGATGGCAAAGTCGAGTTGCGCGGCGAAGCGAATGGCGCGGAGCATCCGCAAGTGATCCTCGCCGAAGCGTTCCTCGGGCGCGCCCACGGTGCGGATGAGTTTGGCGCGCAAGTCCGCCTCGCCGCCGACCCAGTCGTGGAGTTGCTCGGTGAGCGGATCGAAGAAGAGTCCGTTGATCGTGAAGTCGCGGCGGATGGCGTCCTCGCGGGCGTCGGCGAAACGCACCGACTCGGGGCGGCGTCCGTCTTGGTAATCCGCCTCGGCGCGGAAGGTGGCGATTTGATACTGCTGCCCGTCTTCAATGACGACCACAACACCAAATTGTTTACCCACTGGGATGGTGTGCGAGAAGAGTCGCTCCGTATCCTCGGGCCGGGCATCGGTGGCGATGTCGAAGTCCTGCGGCTCGCGCCCGAGCAGTGAGTCGCGCACGCAGCCGCCGACGAAGAACGCCTGGAAGCCGGCGGCTTGCAGCTTACGGGCGATGTGGGTGGCGGTGGAACGCATGGCGGAAATTTTAACCACGGATGGACACGGATGGACACGGATTAGGAACGGAGTGTGGCCGGGGCGCGTCACTCAAACCGCGGCTGGTAGGGCGCGTCGCTCCGCGCGCGCCGTGGTGGAGGCGTGATGACGCTGGCGGATTTACAAGGTTCGTGCCGACGAAATTTCTGGTTAGCAGGACGCGTCTCTCTGATGCGGCGGCGCGCGCGGAGCGACGCGCCCTACCAGCCAAACAACGCTCTGCTCCATCCGTGTTCATCCGTGTTCATCTGTGGTTGCTTCCACCTCCGCGAGGTGATGCTGGTGTTTGAACATCAGATAGACCACGCCGCCGACGAGGCTCCAGAAGAGGCTGCCCGCATAGGCGAGAAGCGAGAGGGAGAGCGCGGGCGTGGCGGCCACGCCGATGGCCTGCGCGGCGAGCAGTTGTACGAACATGTTTTCCCGCACACCCAGTCCGCTCGGAGCAATGGGCAGCGCGGAGATGCAGATGACCATGGGGACCACAAGGCAGAGCGCGAGGAAGGAAACATTGGCCCCGGGCAGGCCGCGCGCGAGGACGAAAAATTGCAGGACGCAGAGGACGTTGAGCAGCATCGAGAGAGCGAGCACGCGGGGGACGAAGCCGCGTTCCTGCCCGAACTTGCGGCATGAGTCGAGAGAGCGCTCCAGCCATTCGCCCTTGGGCAGACGCCGCAGCCAGGCGCGCGCGCCGCTCCACTGTTTGGAAACGCCGCCGCGAAAGGCGAGCAAGACAAAGCCGCTCGCCGCCAGCGTCATGGCCACGATGACGGTGGCCGTGGTGCGCAGGCCGGACTGGAGAAAAAGCTGGAAGTTCGGCGCAATCATCACCGTGGCGAAGACCAGCATGGCCCACAGTCCCAGCACGCGATCGACAAAGACCGTGACCACGGCCTCGGTTTTTTTATGGTGTGTTTCGCGCGCGGCGCAGTAGGCCTTCATCACGTCGCCGCCGGCGGTGCCCAGGAGAAAGGAGTTAAAGAAGTGGGCCACGAGGGAAATTTCTGCGACGCGGTTAAACGGGAGATTCAATCCCTGCACGCGCAGCACCATGCGCCAGCGGACCATGCCCACGACGAGCGTGCCGCCCATGAGCGCGAAAGAAACAGCGAGCGCGACAGGGTTCACGCCGCGCAACGTGCGCCACAGCGCGGGCGGGCCGTATTGCCAGCCGTAGCGCCACTGCTCCAGGCGCGGCGGGGCTTTTTCCTGGGTCCAGAGGACGGGCACGCCGCCTTCGATAAGTTCGCCGCGTCCGGCCAGTTCACGGGCTTCGTTGACGAAGATGGAATGGAAAATCCAGAC
>JAYVWQ010000159.1:0-5982 GCA_043785945.1 Akkermansia sp. | reverse complement strand
GGGCGCGTCGCTCCGCGCGCGCCGGGGCGAGGCGTGGAAGTCTCCGCAGGGATGGACGGTTCGTGCCGGTGAACTCTTTGCCGGCTCGTCCGCGTCTTTCCGATCCGGCGGCGCGCGCGGAACGACGCGCCCCACCATCGAAGTGGCTGGCCGCGGTTGCTGTTTGGAGCTTGGTGTTTCTCGGATGTTTGATTTTTGATGTTTGGAGTTTCTTCCGCGCTCCGTAGAGTCTCACGACGGATGGATTCACTGATTGTTCTCAAAAATCCCGGACTGGTGCGCGAGGAGATGGGCTGCATCGACGCGCGCTCCCAGACGCGCGGGGAAAAGTATTTCAACTCGGGCCGCGTGCGGAATCTTCGTCCCGGCCCCGCCGAGGGAGAATTTCTGGCCGAGGTGCAGGGCACGGAATTGTATGCGGTGCGCGTGCTCTTCGATGACGATGGTTTGGCCGAGGAATCCTGCTCCTGCCCGGTGGGTGAAGACTGCAAGCATCTTTACGCCACGCTCAAGGCTTTGCTCGTGGCCCACACGCAGGATTCCGTGCAGGCACTTTCCGCCCGGCAAACGCCGGTCGTGGTGGAGGTCAAAGCCCAGCCCAAGCAGGAGGACAACCGAACCTTTCCCGAACAGGTCGCCGCCGCGCTCGGTCGCCCGCTCCTTCCCAAGGAAAAAAGTTTTCTCACCCGGCTTACCCAACTCCATGTGCAATGCCGCCAGACCGGCAAGATCACGCACTGGGATTTTCAACAACTGGGCCTGCCGCTCGGCGGCTACGGCTGGGACGCGCTGAAAATCTGGCCGGCCTTTCCCGAAACGCTCCGCCAGTTCTGGGCCTACGTCGCGCACGCGGCCAATGAGCGCGGCTTGGTGCTGCCCACCTTTCTCCAGCCCGTCACGGATTTTTCGGAAATTGAGGAAGCCCTGCGGCGCTGGCGGCGGGAGCAGGAAATCGCCCGTTGGAAATCCGCGCTCGGCCAGGCTCCGACGGAACTCGCGGGCGGCGGGGTCGTGCGGCGGGTGGACTTGCGCGCCGCCTTGCACGAGCGCGCGGCGTCGCTGGAATGGCAGCCCGATGGGCAGCCCGCGTTTGCGGCCATCAAGCTCATGCAGGCGCGGGAACTGCAACGTCAGTTGCGCGCCGGCGAGGCGGAGTTTGTGCCGGGCGCGGAATGGGTCTGGCAGGCTTTCGAGCGACGGCTCGATTATGCCGGGCGCACCGATCTGGAGTACTACGAGGAAGAGGCGCAGCGGCTTCTGGCCAGCCTGTTCCGCATGTCCGGCACGTCGGCGCGACTGGTCAATGCCAGCGGCGAGCCGTTCCAGTTCGCGGCCGAGCCACTGCGCTGGCATCTCGATCCCGCCGCGAGCGAGGAGGAAGATTATCGCGTCCGTCTGGTGCAGGCCGATGGATCAACCGTGCCGCCGGTGCTCTGCGTGCTCGGCCATCGCACGCCGCTTTACATTACGAACCAGATGGTTTTTCGCGGTCCTACGGCGGAGGCGGGCGCGCTGAATCCGCGCGCCGAAAATCTCATTCCCGCCCCCGCGCTCGAAAGCATCGGCGGGGTCGCCATGCTTCACGCGCTGGGCGTGGCCCTGCCTCCGCGTCTGCGCGAACGGGTTCGCATCGTGCCGCTCAACGTGCATCTCACCTGTCAGTTGCGGCCCATGTATCCCGGCTCGAACCTCGAGGTCTGTGCGATCCAGGCTCACACCGCCACGCCCGAAGGTCGCCTTCAGGAAAATTGGAACGGCCACGTCTGGGAACCGAAGAAGCCCTCGGCCGGCAAGGGGGCCAAGAAGAGCGACACCATCACGGTGCATGATCGCCACGGCGTCGGTAATCCCTCCTCCCTCGTCGCCCCGCTGGCCGCCAAGTGGGAAGGCTATCGCGACGGCTTCGCGGTGCGCGTGACGAAAAAATTCCCCGATCTCTTCGCGACTTGGCTCAAGTCGCTGCCGTCGGAAGTGCGCGTGGATTTGAAAGGCGATCTCGCGTCATTCCTCGAGGGAGCCTTCGCCGGCAGCGTGAAGCTCGACGTCACCGAGACCGAGATTGACTGGTTCGATCTGCGCGTGGTGCTGGACGTGAACGACACCACGCTCACGCCCGAGGAGTTGAAGCTGCTCCTCAACGCGCGCGGCGGTTACGTGCGGCTGGAAGGCAAAGGCTGGCGCCGGTTGCAGTTCAATCTGACCGACGAAGAGGACGAACAGCTCGCGCGGCTGGGTCTGAATCCGCGCGAACTCACCGCCGAGCCGCAGCGTCTCCACGCCCTGCAACTCGCGGACACGGCGGCGAAAAAGTTTCTCTCCGAACCGCAGTATGAGCGCATCGAGCGCCGCGCGGGCGAGATCAAGGCGCGCGTCACGCCCGACCTGCCCGCGACGATCAAAGCGGAGTTGCGTCCGTATCAACTTGAAGGCTTTCACTTCCTCGCCTATCTCGCGGCCAACAACTTCGGCGGCATCCTCGCCGACGACATGGGTCTGGGAAAAACTTTGCAGACGCTCACCTGGCTCGAATACCTGCGCGCCAACGTGCCCCCGGCGCCCTCCCTCGTCGTCTGCCCGAAGAGCGTGATGGACAACTGGCGCGCGGAAGCCGAGCGCTTCGTACCCGGCCTGCGCGTGAAGGTCTGGAGTCCGAGCGAGCTTAAAAACTTTTCCGCCCAACTCGCCGACGCGGACTTGCACGTTTTGAATTACAGCCAGCTCCGATTGCTGGGCGAAAATCTGACCAGCGTGCGCTGGCTTGCGCTCATCCTTGACGAAGGGCAGTACATCAAGAACCCCAGTTCCATCACCGCGCAAATCGCGCGCAGCCTGCGGGCCGAGCGGCGGCTCGTGCTCTCCGGCACGCCCATTGAAAACCGTTTGCTCGATCTGTGGAGCCTCATGGCCTTCGCCATGCCCGGCGCGCTCGGCAGCCGCGCGCAATTCGCCAAACTCTACGACGCCAAGGAAGACCCGCACGCCCGCCGCCGCCTTGCGGCCCGCGTGCGCCCGTTCCTTCTGCGCCGCACCAAGGGACAGGTGGCCAAGGATTTGCCCGACCGCTCGGAGGAAGATTTGTTTTGCGAGATCGAAGGCGAGCAGAAGACGCTCTATCGCGCCGAAATGAAACGGGCGCAGCAGATGCTCCTGCGCGTCACCACCCAAAAGCAGCTCGCCCAGGATCGCTTTCACATCCTCACCTCCCTCCTGCGACTGCGGCAGATTTGCTGTCATCCCAAGTTGGTGAAGCCCGACTCCACCGCCCCGAGCGCCAAGGTCGAGGCTCTGCTGGAGCAGCTTGAACCGATCATCGAGGAGGGCCACAAGGTGCTCGTCTTCTCCCAGTTCGTGGACATGCTCGACATCCTGCGCGAAGCGATCACCGCGCGGGGCTGGCCGACTTTTTATCTCGCCGGTGCCACCGAGAACCGGGGCGAACTGGTCAAAGATTTCCAAGCGACGGAAGGCGCGTCCGTGTTCCTGATTTCGCTCAAGGCCGGCGGCTTCGGCCTTAACCTCACCGCCGCCAGTTACGTCGTGCTCTTCGATCCGTGGTGGAATCCCGCCGTCGAAAATCAGGCCATCGACCGCACCCACCGCATCGGCCAGGCGCGCAACGTCATTGCCTACCGGCTGCTCATTAAGAACAGCATCGAGGAAAAAATCCGCGCCCTGCAGAAAAAGAAATCCACCCTCGCCTCCGATGTGCTGGGCGAGGAAAAGTTTGCCCAAAGCCTGACCCTCGACGACCTGCGCTACCTTTTCACCGACGACACGGCAGGGGAATAGCCCCCCCGCGCAGCGGATGTGGGTCAGGCTTTGCGCCTGACGGTTCGGGCGGCATCCCTGCCGCCCGTTCCGACACAGGGCGGTAGCAACACGAAAACTTAAACATGGGGCACGGGTGCCCCGTGAACCGTCAGGCTGGAAGGCTGACCACATCACTCCGCCGCGCCGCAGACCCAGACCTCCTAGGGCGTCACTTCCAATCGCAGCCGCTGCTTTAAGCAACCGCCATCGCCGGGTAGTCCGTGTAACCCTTCGCCCCCTGCGAATAAAACGTCGCCATGTCCGGCGGGTTCAAGGGCGCGCTGCGCCGCACGCGTTCCACGAAATCAGGGTTCGCGAGCAGCGGCACGCCAAACGCGACCAGATCCGCTTCGCCCGCCGTGATGGCGCGCTCGGCGGCGGTGGCATCGTAGCCGGCGTTCACGATGAGCGGCCCGGGAAAAGCCGCGCGGAGGTGGGGCGTGACTTGTTCGCCCGGGACGTGCGACCAGTGTCCGGGCAGACCTTCCAGCACATGCAGATAGGCGAGACCGAGACGGCTCAACTCTTGGGCCGCGTGAGTGAAGGTCGCCACCGGCGTGCTGTCCTTCATGTCGTTGTATTGACCGAGCGGCGAGAGGCGCACGCCGACGCGGTCGGGCGACCACGCCTTGATCACCGCTGTCGCCACTTCGACGAGGAACCGGACGCGGTTTTCAATGCGGCCGCCGTATTGATCGGTGCGGTGGTTGGAGCCATCGCGCAAAAACTGATCGATGAGGTATCCGTTCGCGCCGTGAATCTCCACGCCGTCGAAGCCCGCCTGCCGCGCCAGCCGTGTGGCCCGCGCGTAATCTTCCACGACGCCGGCGATCTCCGCTGTCTCCAGCGCGCGGGGCGTGACGTAAAGTTTTTTGCCTTCGGGCGTGTGCGTGTCGCCGGTGGCGGCGATGGCCGAGGGAGCAACCGGCAATTCCCCATTCAGAAAAGCCGGATGCGAAACCCGGCCCATGTGCCAGAGCTGGAGGAAAATTTTCCCGCCCGCTTGATGCACGGCCTCGGTGATTTTTTGCCATCCCGCCGCCTGCGCCTCGTTGTACAGGGCGGGAGCGCCGAACCAGCCGAAGCCTTGCGCGGAAACGGCCGTGGCCTCGGTGATGATCAGTCCGGCGGAGGCGCGCTGCGCGTAATACTCCTTCATCAAGTCATTCGGCACACGGTCTAGATTGGCGCGGCCCCGCGTGAGCGGTGCCATGACGAAACGATTGGGCAGCGCGAGCGAGCCGAGTTGGAACGGCGAGAAGAGCGGATTGGTCGTCATAATCTTCAAGCCTTGCCGCCGTAACTGACATGGTCATCCAGATCGAGCAGATCAAACCAGCCGCCGATGTCCTCGCGCGTCTTGCTCAACTTGCCGAGCAGGCCGTTGAAAAATTCCCGCGTCTCCACGTCGTTGGCTCCGCGCGTGTCGTGATAGGAAGACCACGCCGCGATCTCCCACGGCGTGCGCTTGTGCTGACCGTGCTCGGTCAGCCAGAGGAGAATTTCCTCATCGCCTTTGCCGAGGGCCAGTTCGGCGAGCAGGGCCGCCGCGTCGAAACCGATGAAGTTCACGACGTGCTGATCGAGCGGGCAGTTGAAGTGATACTCGCCATTCTTCCCATTGATCGTGGCGCGGCCCTTGTCGAGCATGCGCGGCAGCATGGCGTAACCACCGAGGCGTTGCCGGGCGCTGCGGGGCGCACGCTGGGTGAGGTCGGGGGCGTGGGACAATTTATCTTGGCTCATGTTTTGTTTTGTTTCGTTTCTAAATTTTGACTCATACCAATACAGTTGGAAGAACAGTTGAAGGGCGGGCGCACCGTTCCCCCTCACCCCGGCCCTCTCCCGCCGGGAGAGGGAGTCACCGTATTCCGACTCACAAACTTTTCGGGCGCTTGATTTGCTCAGTCTGCGGGATGCCATTCTCCCTCTCTTGGGGAGCAGGCCGAGGTGAGGGAGAAGGCCACGACAGACCTGCCATCACACCAGAATTCAAGGACAGTGGCATCACACCGCCTGGGCAAACTCCTCCTGCTTGCGGTCGCGTTGCTGGATGCGTTTGCGCAGTTTCTTCAGCGCCTCGTCTTGAATCTGTCGGATGCGCTCGCGGGTCACGCCAAACTTCTGGCCCACTTCCTCCAGCGTCTTTTCATCGTCGCCGTTCAGGCCGAA
>JAYVWQ010000158.1:0-5341 GCA_043785945.1 Akkermansia sp. | reverse complement strand
CCACACCGGCGACAGCATCACCGTCGCGCCCATCCAGACGCTCACCGACAAGGAATTTCAGATCATGCGCGACCAGAGCTTCGCCGTCATCCGCGCCGTCGGCGTGGAGACCGGCGGCTCGAACATCCAGTTCGGCGTCAGCCCGGAGAATGGCCGCATGGTCATCATCGAAATGAACCCGCGCGTCAGCCGCAGCTCTGCCCTCGCGTCCAAGGCCACCGGGTTTCCCATCGCGAAGATCGCCGCCAAACTCGCCGTCGGCTATTTGCTCGACGAACTCAAGAACGACATCACGCGCGAAACCCCCGCGAGCTTCGAGCCGAGCATTGATTACGTCGTCACCAAGATTCCGCGCTTCGCCTTCGAGAAATTCCCGCAAGCCGACCCCACGCTCACCACGCAGATGAAAAGCGTCGGCGAAGCCATGGCCATCGGACGCACGTTCAAAGAAAGCCTGCAAAAATGCCTGCGCTCGCTGGAGATTGGCCGCAGCGGCCTGGGCGGCGACGGCAAACCCTGGCGCATCGGCACGGAAGTCTATGGCGACCGCGACATCCTCCCGCGTGATGTCATCAGCCGCAAGCTGAGCGTGCCCAACGCAGAACGCATCTTCTTCATCCGCCACGCCCTGCGCGCCGGCTTCACCATCGAGGAGATTTTCAACCTCACGAAGATCGACCGCTGGTTTCTGGTGCAGATCAAAGAGATCGTGGATTTTGAGGAAGAACTGGCGGGGGCGAAGAACTAAGATTTTGGAAAAACTATTTGCGCACCAGCGGGTCAGGGCGTAAAAGCTTTCCTCAGTTGCAGCGTGGATGCTCCGTGAGCATGTGGCGCGCAACCCCCGATTAGATAAAGCGGTTTGTGTCGGAGTGAGCTAAACGTTGCTTGCCCGGAAAACTTCTAATCGCAGCGAAACCGCGAAAGGAAAAAATGACTAGTGAACAAACTAGCGTAGTTAGCAGCGACACATCCGTTCAACTCCCCGTTCATCCTGACCAAGTCCGTGTTTTGGTTGATCCCATCGAACCGAAATCAAAATCCAGAGCCATAATCTGTGTTCCGGTAAGCACAGTTTTGGGTTGCGGACTTGGAGATTGGTTAGCAGCCAATGTCCGCGATCAAAAGATGGGATCGGTCATCGCAAAGGGAATAATGCGAACACTCGATGAACGCCCGGATACGATGCACCCACTTAACCGCGGGATAACTGTTTTATCGAATGGCTTTCGATACGATTCGCACACAAAGATGTTTACCATTCTTCTCCGTGATCCCAAAAAGCACGGCATCATTGATGGCGGACATACCTTCCGTGCGATTGAGCAAGTACTCGATAAGCGACAGGAGGCTGGAGTGGATTCACCGAATGCTTTTGTCAACATCGAGATCCTGGCTGGATACGATGAGATTTCATCGGACATCATCTCAGCGCGAAATTCCGTAGCGGCAGTTAGAGATTCCGCAATCTATTCGCTCGAAGGAGTATTCAAGGATTTGCAGGCTCAACTGAAGAAAGAAGGCATCGAAGGACTCGTTGCTTTCCGCCAAAATGAAATCAAACCGATCTCGGTTGAAGAAGTTCTGGCCGTCTGCACTTTGTTTCACCCTTCGTACGCGGAAGGATCATCTCATCCAATGAAAGCCTATACCTCTCGCGCAGGTTGCGTAGAAATTTACGCCGATGAGTGGCAAAAAAAGGACGCAACTACAGCATGGAAGACCGGCTTCGGAAAAATTGTTCATCTCGCACCAGATTTCCTTCGCTTATGCGAAGAGATCCACCTTGAAGTGGACGAAGCTCGCCGAAGGATCGGCGGTCTTCAGGCACTAAAAACCGAAGGAGAAAACGGAACTCGCGAGGGAAAATCTCGCGGGCGCGCGATGAAAGAATTGTCAGGGCCGCGCGAGCTGCCTGTTACAGGAAAAACGGTACAGTCGGGTTGGCCGACTGGCTATCTGTATCCCATCGTTGCAGCAATGCGCCCACTCGTTGATTACTCGGGCGAATTCGCCAAATGGAAAGTTGCTGATCCGATGCAAGTATTCCGTGGCATCAGCAATGAGCTTGTTAAAACGCTCCTCGCATACGCAGAGGAATACGGCAGAAAGCCAAACGCAGTTGGCAAGAGTCAACTGTGTTGGAAGAGTCTCTACGATACGGTCGAAGTCGGACTTTTGCGTGCGCAGGCAGCCAAGTAGTAAATCGATAAACGTCGCAATGCCCTCGCTGTTGAATGGCGAGGGCATTTTATTTTTGAGACGTGCTGGCGCAAAGACTCCTTCGAGACACGTTCCACCGCGTCCCTGACTTCTCCTTGAGGCATTCGCGAATCGGGGGCTGAAGCGCGGCGAAAGGTTTTCCCCTGCGCGTCGGGCGTGCTACAACATCGCCATGCGCAACTTGGAATCCGCCGTCGGCAAAATCCACCGGACTGACGCGCTGGCGTTCATGCGCGACCTGCCGGATGCGTCGTTCGATCTCGTCGTTTGCGACGGGCCGTATGCGGTCACGACGCACGAGTGGGACAACGTGCCGGACATCCAACATTTCAACCTCGAACTGCTGAAGTCATTCTCGCGGCTGCTCAAACCGGGCGGCGCGGCTTACCTGTTCGGCAAGCGGGACTGCGTGGACTTCATTGATTACCGGCCGTTCCTCGCGTTGCAGTCGAAGATTGTGTGGTATCAGCCGAGCCGACTGGCGCAGGGGCGCGTTTCCTACACGAACAATTACGACGTGATCTGCTACTTCACCAAGGGCCGGGCGAAGACGTTCAATCTCGACGCGATTCGCGTGCCGCAGTTGGTGGAGTTGGAGCATCGGTTGCGTTGCGAGCGCGTGCCGTCCGTGCGCAACGGCAAGTTTGGCAAGACGGCGTTCCATCCCGACGGCAAGAATCCCGGCGACGTGTGGGGCGACATCAAGCAACTCACCTACAAGTCGAAGGAACTGGTCAGCCGGGAAATGCTGAACACGATTCAGAAGCCGGAGAAGCTGATGGAGCGAATCATCAAGGCCAGCTCGAATCCGGGCGATCTGGTCTTCGATCCATTTTGTGGCTCGGGAACTGTGCCGGTGGTTTGCCAGCGGCTGGGGCGCAGATTTGTCGCGTGTGAAATCAATGCGGACTATTGCCGGATGGCGGAGGAGCGTTTGGCCAAGGCGGGCGAGGCGACGGAAACGAAGGGCAGCCTGCTTGATTTCTCAGGTGCCGGACGGAATGAGAGGTCGGCTGCTCAAGCCTGCTTGGTGTAAACGACTTTCCCGTTCTGTTGCGCCCACTTGATAGTGAAGCCAATGTGAGAGATTTCATTCCGGCTGGCGTCCAGTTGCCTTTCTGCCTCTCGCAGCATCACCTCCACCGGCAGTTCGTAAATGATCACGACATCAAGCGGACTGGCTTCGTCAAAAACCGCGCAGTAAATGGCGGTGTTGCGTTTGATGCGGCTCAGCGATTTGACTCGCTTGTCTGCCGGGGACTTGAACATCCGGTCGAGTTGAAAAGTTCCACCCACAAAGCATGAAAGATATTCAAACTGGCGAGACGGGTCTTTTGGATCGTAAGCATCCGGTTCATGTTTTGTTTTGTGAACTTCGTGGCCGAGGATGTCTGCGATGACCAGTTCCTTCACCAGTCCGGGTTGCAGAATGTTCCGAAGTCCATTCAGAGAGGCAATTTCCTGCGCTTTGCGGATGAACTCGACGATCTGGTGGATGTAATTCACTGATTGCAGCAAAGGTTATTTGCGTTGCCCTGGCTTGTCGAGTTCGTGAGTTTTCGCCGTCGGCTACCTGCTCGACGAACTCAAGAACGACATCACGCGTGAAACCCCCGCGAGCTTCGAGCCGAGCATTGATTACGTCGTCACCAAGATTCCGCGCTTCGCCTTCGAGAAATTCCCGCAGGCCGACCCCACGCTCACCACGCAGATGAAAAGCGTCGGCGAAGCCATGGCCATCGGCCGCACGTTCAAGAAAAGCCTGCAAAAATGCCTGCGCTCGCTGGAGACACGGATCGTTCAGCAAATCACCGACACTCCATATTCTTCAAATCGCCCATCGGCAGTCACGACCACCCAGTCGTTCAGCTTTGCCGCGGCAATGATGAAGCGGTCAAAAGGGTCGTCGTGGAGCGGCGGCAATTTCGCCGCCGCGATGCAGACCTCCAGCCCGAGGGGAAGGACGCTCAGCCCGTGATGTTCGGTGATCTGCTCGAACCATGTTTCAACGGGATGAGAAAGCTCCAGCCTGCCTGCCGAAGTTTTGAGGCTGATTTCAAATCCGCTGATGGCGGAGACATAAACTGCCGGGGCGGCGTTGATTTCCTTGAGGGCGGCGCGGCTTAATTTTTTATCACCGCTCGCCAGCCACAGCAGGGCGCAGGTGTCCAGAATCACCGAAACCTCCGCGGCCACTCGGCTTCGGAGGCCGACTCGATTGGGTCGTATTTGATTTTCATTTTACCCAGGACCGGATGCGGTTTAATCCGGCTCACCCGTTTGTGCGGGACGAGGTCAGCGACCGGTTCGCCGTTGCGGCAGATGACAATGGTCTCACTGTCCGCTTCCAGTTTTGCCAGCAAGCTGGAGAAGTTAGTTTTAGCCTCGTGAACATTCACGGTTTTCATAGCCAACGTATTAGTCCAGTTAGTCCATATTAGTCAACGCTTTCACAACTCGCCGTTTTCCGCGCCTTGCCTTCGAAAAATTCCCGCAGGCCGTTCCCACGCTCTGAGCGTGCCCAACGCCGAATGCATCTTCTTCATCCGCCACGCCCTGCGCGCTGACTCGTGGCGGGGAACGGGTGCTGAATTTCGATCTCGCCGCAGGTGCCGCAGTCGCCACACTCCGCAGCAACATGACGACCGTTGCCGCTGTTTCCACCGCGCCCCGTTCGCTCCTCGACCTCACGTTGGCGGAGCTGGAACGGGAATTCGCCGCGTCTGGATTGTCGCCGGTCCATGCGCGGTCGCTGTGGCGCGCGTTGCACCGCGACTTGGAAAATAATCTGGGCGGGGGACCGGACTTCCTACCCCCGGTGCGGCGCTGGCTGGCCGAGCATCTGGGGGACGGACGGCGTTTCTTCATCGACGCCCCGACCGAGACGGCGGACCTCGCCAGCACCGATGGATTGACGCGCAAATTCCTCCTCTGTCTGGCCGACGGTCAGACCATCGAGACGGTGTTGATGGGCTTTAAGGGACGCCATACCGCCTGCCTGAGCACGCAAGCCGGCTGCGCGATGGGCTGCGTCTTTTGCGCCACGGGCCAGATGGGTTTCGTGCGGCATCTGCGGCCCGGCGAGATCGTCGCCCAGGTCCGCCATGCGCAGCTCGCC
>JAYVWQ010000157.1:0-17615 GCA_043785945.1 Akkermansia sp. | reverse complement strand
CTTGGGCGGACGTTCGAGCGCGGCATGGAGTTCCGGCACGCGATCAGATTTCCAGAACGAGAACGGCGGATAGTTCGAGACGAAATAATTTCCCGCCGTCGTCTCTTTCTGGAGCGGCGGCGCGGTGCGCACGGGCGCGGGGGCGATGGTGATGGTGCTCATGGTTTCAGAAAATTCTCCAAGTCCTTCTGCAGTTTTTTCAGGTCCGGGAGGTTCACATACATCATGTGGCCGGACTCGTATTCGGCGTAGCTGATGTTCTTGCGCATCACCGGATCGAGTTGCAGATGGTCGATGCTGTAGCGGATCCCGTCGATGGGGCACGCGAGGTCGCGCAGGCTGCCGAGCACGAGCACGCGCAGGTATTGGTTCTGGCTCATCGCGGACGCGAGGCTGTCGCTCGTGGTGGGGAAGGACTGTTGCGCGCTGAAAGTCCATGGGCCGACGCCGGCGAGAATTTCGTAGGGCAGGTCGTTCTCGAATTTCAGTTCCTCGCGCAGATAGGCGTTCATGGCCGCCGAGAAAGGGCCGTAGGTCGCGGCATAGCTCGGATCGAAGCGCGGCGAGTTGCCCGACTTGTCCGCGTCGCGTCCGGTGATGCGCGCGTCGTAGCGGCCGATGATGATGCCTTCATCGCGCAGGAGCATTTCGCGGAAGACCGACGAGTTGACGCGCAGGTCATTGTCCTCAATCACGCGCGGGGTCAGGCCCGTGAGCCGCGCCAGCTTGGCGACAATGACCGCGCGTTCGGCCGCCGGCAGCGATGCGCCCGCGAGCAGCGCGGCTGGATACTGGCTCTTGATGAACTCGCGCGCCTCGGCCAGCGCCATTGGCAAATCATTCTGCAAGTCGGGCGGCAGTTTTTTGTGGAACTGCGCCGTGGCCGTGTAAGCCGGCAGGAAACAGAGCGAGGGCAAATCATTCCCGGAGCCTTCGCGCAACGTGGCGAAATCCATCACGCCCGAGAGCAGCACGATTCCGTTCAGATACATTCCGTAGCGGCTGTGCAGGTGCGACGACAGGCCGGCGGCGCGAAACACGCCGTAGCTTTCGCCGAGCAGATACTTGGGCGAACGCCAGCGCAGGTTGCGCGTCGTCCAGAGCCGGATGAATTCGCCCACCGACTCGATGTCGCCCGACTGCCCGAAGAACTGGTCGGCGCGCTCGTCCTTGCTCGGACGGCTGAAACCCGTCGCGACCGGATCGATGAACACAAGGTCGGTGGCGTGCAGGATGGAATAATCGTTGTCCACGAGACCGAAGGGCGGCTTGGGCAACGTGCCGTCCTCGTTCATCTTCACGCGCCGCGGGCCGAGTCCGCCGAGATGCAGCCACACCGACGACGAGCCAGGACCGCCGTTGAAGCAATACGTGACCGGCCGCGTTGCCGGGTTCGTCTCCCCGACCTTCGTGTAGGCAATGTAGAAGACTGATGCACGCGGCGCTCCGTCCGTCTTGAGCAGCGGCAACATGCCCGTCTCGACCGCGTACGTGACCGGCTGCCCGGCGATGGTCACGGTGTTGGTCACGACACTCGCCTTGCGTGTGGCGTCGGGCACGGTGGGCGCGAGCTTGGTGTCTTCTTTCTTCGCGGCGGCGAGGGCGTTTGTTTTCTCGGCGTCAGCGGCGAGCAGAGGCGGGACACATAGGACAAAAAAGACGCAAGTGAGAAATAGTGGGTTGAATTTCATAATCATTTCTTTCCGAAACAATAAATGCTCCCGTCATCCGACCCGATGACGAACTTCCCGTCGGCCACGGCGGGCGAACTCGAAACGGGCTGGCCGATTTCGTAGCTCCACAATTCCTTGCCCGTCGCGAGCGAGACGACATAGACGCGCCCGTCGTCGGAGCCGACCACGACCTTGTCGCCGCAGACGGCGGGCGAACTCTCCACCTTGCCGCGCGTGGCGAAGGTCCAGCGTTCCTCGCCATTGTCCGGGTTCAGGCAATGCAGCCGTTTGTCGTTGCCGCCAAAAATCACGCGGTCTTTCAACAGCGCGGGCGAGGAGACGAACGGAAACGCGCGGTCGCGATAAGTCCACAGGTTCGTGCCCTTCTCCAAATCGACGCAGAGGAAAACATTTTCGTAATGTCCCACGTAGGCGCGCGCGCCGGCCATCGCCACCGAGCCGAGCATGGGCGCGCCGATGGCGACCTCCTTCACCTGCGTGCCGTCGGTGAGCTTGATGACGTGGAGCATCTCGTCGCAACCGCCCACCACCGTCTGGCCGGCGGCGATGGCAGCGGTGCCCTTGATGCCGGTACCAGTTTCAAAAACCCAGTTGCTCTTCCCCGTCGCCGCGTCCACGCAATGCAGCCCGCCATCAAAACTGCCCACGATGATCCACGCGCGCTTTCCATCAGGCGAGCGTGTGAGATTCGGCGAGCCGGGGATGCGGTCGCCGGTCATGTATTTCCAAAGCAGTTTCCCGTCGGTGGCGTCCAGCGCGCGCAATATCCCGTCATCCGAACCGACAAAAACTTTTCCTTCGGCGACGAGCGGCGAGGACTGCACCGGCCCTTCCGTCTGCACGGCCCAAAGTTTTTTCCCCGTCGCGAAGTCGAGCGCGTAGAGATTCCCGTCATCCGATCCGATGAAGACGCGCCTGCCCTGAATCGCCGCCGAGGACTTCACGGCGTTGGTGGTTTTGAAACTCCAGAGCAGAACGGGCATGTCCGGCAATTGGCCTTCCGCCACGCCCGTCAGGGCGGGATTGCCCCGGAATTGAGGCCAGTCGGCGGCGCGACTCATAAAAGTGAGGCATAAAAGTGAGGCAGCGAGCACGAGGAAGAGTGCCCGTTGCGGCGCGGGAAAATGATGGTTCCTGTGCAAGCAGCTGGACTATCGTGGACACCGAAAGGAGGCGCAACCAAATACTACCTACACGTATTAACCGTTTGCCGGCCAGGCAAGTCGCGGGCAGGGTGGATTGCAGAAAAGGAAATTGGGTTGTTGACACCTCGGTTTGCTTTTGATGCTATCCGCGTCCCCTTTGGGGAAAAATTTATGTACGCAGTTGTTGAAACAGGCAGCAAACAGTATCGCGTGACGCCGGGTGACACGATCGAAGTGGAGAGTCTGGCCGCTGAAGCAGGCCAGCAAGTCACGCTCGACCGCGTGTTGTTCGTGGAAAACGAAGGAAAGTTTTCCGTGGGCGCGCCGATAGTAACCAACGCCACCGTGGTGGCGGATGTGGTCAGCCACATCCGAGGTCCGAAGCTCATCGCCTTCAAGATGAAGCGGCGCAAGGGCTACCATCGCACGGTCGGCCATCGTCAGGAACTGACGGTGCTGAAGATCAAAGAAATCAAGGCTTAGAGAAAAGGTCAGTTATGGCACATAAAAAAGGTCAAGGCAGCGTCCGTAACGGACGCGACAGCGTCAGCAAGCGTCTGGGCGTGAAACGTTTTGGCGGTGAAGCCGTCACCGCCGGCAGCATCATCGTCCGCCAGCGCGGCACGAAGTTCATCGCGGGAGCCAATGTGGGCACCGGTCGCGACTGGACTTTGTTCGCCTTGGTCGATGGCAAGGTGTTGTTCGACAAGAACAGCCGCCGCGTGAACATCGTTCCCGCGGGCGTCCCCCAGGATAATTAGTCCCCTGCGGAAAAGATTTATTGGCGAGGTCGCTTGGCCTCGCCTTTTTCTTTTGCCCCGCTAACTTCACGCCCAATGTTCGTTGACGAGATCAAGGTTTATGCGCGTTCCGGCCACGGAGGCAAAGGTGCGGTCGCGTTCATTCGCGAGGCGTATCGACCCAAGGGCGGCCCCAGTGGCGGCAATGGCGGGCGCGGCGGTGACGTGATTCTTCAAGCCAGCCACGATCTTAACAATCTCGTCCAGCAATTCTACCAGTCCCGGCTGCTGGCCGAGGACGGTCATCAAGGCCTGGGTAAGGGCATGGATGGCCTGGCGGGTAAAGACCTCATCATCAAAGTTCCGTGCGGCACGCTCGTGTGGAAGCTCAAGGACACGAAACCGGTCGAAACGGACGAGACTGATGAGGATGGCGACGGCGATGATGAAGATGGTGAGACCACCGAACATCAGGGCGTCATTCGTTCCAGCACAGCACAGCGACCCGTCATTCGCCTCTCCGGTCGGGAGCAGGCGGCGGAATACAATCTTGAGAACGAAGAGTTTGAGGCGGCGCCCGTGCACGATGAAGTCAAAGGCGAACTGGTCGCCGACCTGACGCAGGACGGGCAGCAATTCATCTTGTGCAAGGGTGGGCGCGGCGGATTGGGTAACAGCAATTTTGCCACCTCTGCGCGGCAGACGCCGCGCTTCGCGCAACCGGGCGAATGGGGCGACGAGGGCGAATATCTTTTGGAAATGCGCATCCTCGCCGAGGTCGGCCTGGTGGGTTATCCCAACGCTGGCAAGTCCACCCTTCTCACCGCCATTTCAAAGGCCCGTCCGAAAATCGCGGCCTATCCTTTCACCACTCTTACTCCGCAAATCGGCATTGTTGAATACTTCGACTACAAGCGCCTCGTGGTGTGCGACGTGCCGGGATTGATCGAGGGCGCGCACAACAACGTCGGCCTCGGCCATAAATTCCTGCGCCACATCCAGCGCTGCAAAGTCCTAGTGCTGCTTCTCGACATGGCGGGCACCGACAACCGCCAGCCCTGGGACGATTACAAGCAACTGCTTTCCGAACTGGAGCTTTACAACCCCGAGATGATCAAACGTCCGCGCCTCGTGGTGGCCAATAAAATGGATGAGCCGGTGGCGGAGGCGAATTTGAAGAGCTTCAAGAAGCACATTCGCAAAGTGCCATTGCTGCCCATTGCGGCCGGTTTCGATCAAGGCATTGAGCAGTTCAAGAACGCCATTCGCGAGGCCGTGGAAGCCGTCGATGCGGCGTCTGCCAAGTAGTCCGGCTCACTTCCAGAACAGCAGCCGGCAGCCCATCAAAATCGCGAAGCCGCCGAACAGTCGCTTCAGATTCTCCGGAGAAATTCCCGTCGTCAGCGAGGCTCCAATCCATCCGCCGACAATCGCTCCCGGCACGAGCAGCAACGCAATGGGCCAGTTGATGTTGCCCAGCATCTTGTGCCGGTAGGCCCCGATGAGCGCAGTGGGAATGATGACGATCAGCGACGTGCCCACGGCCTGCTGCGTGTCGCGCAGTCCCAGCATGGTGAAAAAGATCATGGCGGGCACCATGACCATGCCCCCGCCGACGCCGAAGAGTCCGCTGCAAATGCCGCCAACCAGACCGATGAATGCTGCCAGCGCGTAATTCATGCGCGCAGCATGGCAAGTCTCCACCGCAATGAGAAGCCGCAAGGCTGGGTTGCTTCGCCAACAAATCTGCCTTTTCAATTCACTCTGATCCCGTAGCTTCGCGCCCGATGGTTTCCAATTTTTCCAATCCGGCCCTTGAGCAATTTGCCGCGCTGATCGCGCCGGAGTTGCTCGTGGGTCAGGTCTTGATCCGTCGAACCGCAGAAGGTTTCGCCCTCTGCCACATCGCGGATCGCGATGCGTCTGCCTTGCGCACATTGTCGGTGGAGCAGCTTCGCGCGCTCGCGGACTTCACGGAAAAGAAGCAGTATCGTCCGCTGAAGAGCGCGCCCAACTTGCCGCGCGGCTGGAGTTGCGTAGCCCGCGACCTCGCAGAACTCGACGGTGCGCTCCGGCATCTCTATCCCGGCGCGGTGGCCGACTGGTTTGCCGCCCAACAGCCGGCCCCGCCCGTGACGCACTACCGCGAATTCACTGCACGCCAGACCGGCATGTATCGCACCACGACCATGCTGACCGACGCGCAAGTCGCGCAGGTGGCGCGCGCGGGCTGTCATGCGCGCTTCTGCCTGAAGCGCCGCCTGTGGACCGTGGAAGGGCTGCCGGCGGATGCGGAGAAGAGTTTAATCCCCTGTCTGGAACCGTGCGCGGTGCTGCTCGAATTTGCCCGCGCCTCCGCCCGTCTGGAACAGCGTGAGAAGCAGAGCGTGCCGCTAGCCGAGGGCGAAATCGCCGCGCTCACAGCCGCGTTGCAAACGGCGCTGGACTCAAGCGCTGCCGTCTCTCGAGAAGGCGATTTCAGCGCGCCGGACAATGCGCGGCGCTGGCAGTGGCTCTTGGAAAAATTGAAACCAGTTTCAGAAACAAAAGGTAAAAATGAACACGATTAAATGGTGGCGCGGAACGATGGCGGCGCTGGGTTGCGCCCTGCTGGCGGCTTGTGCCGCAGAAGACAAAAAGCCCGAAGCCGACGCCGGTGAGACCGCCTGGCAGGAAGTGCAAAAGTCATTTCGCCCGCCCGCGCCGCCCGCCGAGTGGCGCAAGCAGGAACCCACGCCCGAGCAGGTCGCCGCGTTTGAAAAGAGCAACGGTGTGTATGCCGGCGCGGCTGCGGACAAGGCCAAAGCGTTCTATGTGAAATTTCCCGAGCACGCAAAGGTCGCGGAGGCCAAACGCATGGAGTTGAAGCTGCTCGAAGTGTCAGTCCAGCTCGGCAATACCAACCGGCAGGCGGAACTCGACGCCTTGCAGGAGGCGCGGCTGAAAGACCCCACGGTGCCGGCCGAGGAGAAGTTTGATCTACGCGCCCAGCGCATCATGCAGATGCTCTCGGACGAGACCGAAGCGGGCCGCGCGGCGCGGGTCGAAAAAGCGGACAAGGCGGCGCATGAGTTGCAGGTGGAATTTCCCAAACGTGACGAGAATGCGGACCTGCTCCTGATGGTGGCGCAGGGTTATCTCGACCTCGACAATCTGCCCAAGGCCCGCGCCGTCACCGAGGATGTCGCGAAGAAGGCTCAGGGCGACGCCAAGGAACAAGCTCAGGCGCAGCTCAAGAAAATCGACATGGTAGGCCGTCCGCTGGATGTACAGTTCACCGACTTGAACGGCAAGGAAGTGAGCATCAAAAACTTCGCGGGCAAGGTCGTGCTCGTGGATTTTTGGGCGACTTGGTGCGGACCGTGCAAGGCCGCGCTGCCCGAGGTGAAGGAGGTTTATGCGAAACTCCACAGCAAGGGTTTTGAGATCATTGGCATCAGCCTGGACAAGGACAAAGACACGCTGAAGCAATTCATCGCCGCCGAGAAGATGCCCTGGGCGCAATACTTTGATGGCCTTGGCTGGGAAAACAAACTGAGCCAGAAGTTCGGCATCACTTCCATTCCCACCGTCTGGATCCTGGACAAGAAGGGCCTCCTGCGCGACCTGAACGGCCGCCAGTCGCTCGCGGCCAAAGTGGAGAGGCTGCTCGCGGAAAAGTAGCGTTCGAACCGCGCCACGAACGGCGGCAAAAAAATTCTTTGTTTCAACCAGGCTTCTGACTGTTCAACATCCGCCCGCGTATGAAACTTTCCCACGAGCAGCTCTGGCCGCGTTTTCAAAAATACTTCTCCGACTACCCGTCGCTGGGTCTCGCGCTCGACCTGAGCCGGATGGATTTTGCTGACGACTTTTTTGAGCGCCTCGAGCCGCGCCTGCAATCCGCCTACGCCTCCATGTCAGCTCTGGAGCGCGGCGGCATCGCCAACCCGGATGAGAAGCGCATGGTCGGGCACTACTGGCTGCGCAACTCCGCGCTCGCCCCCACGCCCGCCATCCGTGCGGAGATCGATGCCACCGTTTTGGCGATCAAAGAGTTCGCCGCGAAAGTTCACGGCGGAACAATTCAAGGCGCTCAGGGCGGGTTCAAGAACGTGCTCATCATCGGCATTGGCGGCTCGGCGCTGGGACCGCAATTCGTGGCCAAGGCCCTGGGCCAGCCGGCGACGGACAAGCTCCGCGTGTTCTTCTTCGACAACACCGACCCCGACGGCATGGACAAAGTGCTGGCGGAAATTGGCGCGGAACTGGACCGCACCCTCAGTGTCGTCATCTCGAAATCCGGGGGCACCAAGGAGACGCGCAACGGAATGTTGGAGGCGCAGTCCGCTTACGAGCGCGCTGGGCTGAAGTTCAGCCAGCACGCCGTGGCCGTGACCGGCGCGGGCAGCGAACTGGATCAATTCGCGACCAAGAACGGCTGGCTGCCGCCCTTCCCCATGTGGGACTGGGTGGGCGGTCGCACCAGCGCGCTTTCCGCCGTTGGCCTGCTGCCCGCCGCGCTGCAAGGGCTGGACATCGACGCCCTGCTGGCCGGCGCGCGCGCCTGCGATGAAGCGACGCGCAGCCCCCAGACCAGCCGCAACCCCGCCGCGCTGCTCGCCGCCATGTGGCTCCACGCGGGCGGCGGCAAAGGCGCGAAGGACATGGTTGTGCTGCCCTACAAGGATCGGCTGGAACTGTTTTCCAAATACCTCCAGCAGCTCATCATGGAATCATTGGGCAAGGAACTCGATCTCGACGGCCAGGTGGTGAACCAGGGACTCGCTGTTTATGGCAACAAAGGTTCCACCGACCAGCACGCCTACGTGCAGCAGCTCCGCGACGGGCTGAATAATTTCTTCGTCACCTTCATCGAGGTACTGCGCGACCGCGACGGCGCGTCACTCGCCGTGGAGCCGGGCGTGACGGCGGGGGATTATCTTTCCGGCTTCCTGCTCGGCACCCGGCAGGCGCTTTACGAAAACGGACGCGAATCCATCACGCTCATCATCCGGGAAGTTTCGCCGTTTTCCGTTGGCGTGCTCATTGCCCTCTTCGAGCGGGCGGTGGGCTTTTACGCCACGCTCATCCACGTCAACGCCTACCACCAGCCCGGTGTCGAGGCGGGCAAGAAAGCCGCCACCGCCGTCATTGTCCTTCAGGGAAAAATTCTCGCCTACCTCGCGGAGAAGAAGGGTCACGCCCTGACCTCGGCGCAAATCGCCAGCGGACTTGGCGCGCACGACGCCTTTGAAACCGTCTTCAAAATCTGCGAACACCTCGCCGCCAATCCTGATCATGGCGTGAGCAAGCAGGCCGGAGCGACGCCGTTTGAGGCGAAGTACGGCTGTTGAGCTGAAGGGGAGGAATTGCCAGCACGGGACTAAGTGTTGGGTCAGTTTGAAAATAGCCCCATCCTTCAGGACTGGGTTCCATTGGAATTTACCACTCGCAGGTGGACGGATTTTGGTCTTAGCTGTAGGCAGTCAGCCACGACCGCGCCGGGCGGCAGAGCCATTCAACGAACACAACATCTCAGCATGAAAACTCAGCTTCGCTCCTTGCTTATTCTCGCGCTGTGGCTGGCGGCTGCGGGCGCGGGGCGCGCACAAGCCGTCAATGTCACGCTTTCCCTCACCTTCCCGCCGAAACCTGACTACTTTGGTTCCACCGTGGCGGCGCTAGGCGCAGACAAGGTGGTCATTGGTGCTCCCAATTTCTCAAGCCAACCCGGGACAGCTTACCTTTTCAAAACCAATGGCACGCTCATCACCACGTTCACCAACCCTGTGCCGACGACGCTCGACTCATTCGGGAGTGTGGTGGCAGCAGTCGGTCTGGACATGGTGCTGATCGGCGCGGAGGGAGATGACAGAAACTTTCTCGACTCAGGAGCCGCCTACCTTTTCAGCACGAATGGCACACTTCTGACCACTTACATCAACCCGACTCCGGGCCAATCAGATCGGTTCGGCACGGCAGTATCGGGCGTGGGATCAGACAAGGTTCTGATTGGAGCGTCTGACGATGACACTGGTGGTGTGAATGCCGGCAGCGCCTATCTCTTCAGCACCAACGGCACCCTTTTGACCACTTTTACCAACCCTGTTCCGGCCGCGTATGACTTTTTTGGGAGCGCCGTCGCCGCTGTGGGAAACAATCACTTGATCATCGGGGCTATGTTCAACGACACCAGCGCATCGAACGCCGGCGCGGTCTATCTCTACAACACCGCTGGCGCGCTGGTGCGAACCTTCACCAATCCGCTGGCGGTGGGTGGTCTTGGATTCGGAGATGCCGTGGCGGCGCTCGGCCCGGACACAATCCTCGTCGGAGCATCCGCGAATAACTTCGGCGCAACGGGTGCTGGTGCGGCCTATCTCTTCAGCACCAATGGCGCTCTCATCACGACTTTCACCAATCCAACTCCGGCGGTGTCTGAACGTTTTGGCAGGAGCGTGACCGCAGTGGGTTTGGACAAGGTGCTGTTCGGAGCACTGGATGACGACACGGGGGCAATGAACGCCGGAGCCGCCTACCTCTTCAGCACCAATGGCACGCTCTTGGCGAGCATCTTCAATCCTCTCAATCCCGCGTTGTCGTTCCGGTCGGAGTTCGGCTACACCTTGGCGGCGGTCGGTTCGGACAAAATTGTCATCGGAGGCGTCGCTACAGGGGCAGCCTACCTCTACAGCCTGAGCACCCCTCCGGGGCCGCGGTTGAATGTTGCTCAACTCCCCGGCGGCAACGTGCGCGTCTCCTGGCCGTTGCCGGCCACGGGCTTCGTGCTCGAACAATCCGCCAGTCTTACCACGCCGCCCGCCACGAATGTCTGGAGCCAAGTGCCTTTTCCCTACTCGACCAATGCCACGCAAATCTCCGTGACCGTGACGCCCACGACCAATCAGTTCTACCGTCTGCGCCAACCGTAAGGTCCGCGCCACCCTGAGTTCAGTTTCTTCAGCCCTGAAGTTTCAAGGCGGTCAAGCCGCCCGCCTCACCGCTGGTAAAGCGGGATGTAGTGGTAGGGCATGGCCAGCATCATGGTGTACACGCTCGTCGCATAGACGGGGCCGACGTTGCGGCCGCTGTCGATCTGCGCCTCGGCCGGGTCCCAGAACGCGGTGTCGCCCTTGACCGTGACCTTCTTGAGCAGCGTCTCCTTGTATTGCGTGTACCACTTGGCCCACGTCTCGCCGCCGCGCATGTATTGGGCGGGGGCGGCGTAGAAGTTGCCGTAGGTCCACCATTCGGCGCGCGAGTCCTTGAAGTTCTTGAAGAGATAATCCGAACCGGCCTTGACCATCGGGTCGTCGTAGAGGCCGCAGACTTGCAGCGAGTAAATGGCCGCCGCCGTGCGCGCGAAGCCGGGGGCCTGACCGGGCTGGTAGGCAAACCCGCCGCTCGCCGGATCCTGGCATTTCTTCACGTAATCCACGGCGCGATCGATGGTGGCCTGCGGCACGTCGAGGCCGGCGTTCTTGGCCGCGCGCAATCCCACGACCTGGAGCACGGTCACGGAAACGTCGGCCTGATAGGCGATGGGCCGGTAGCGCCAGCCGCCCTCGTTGTTCTGCGAACTGACGATGACCTTCACGATCTTGTCGAGCTTCACGCGGGCGGTGGGCGACTTGGTCTGGCCGTAAAGTTCCGCGAGCGCAATGGTGGCCACGCCGTGGCCATACATGTACTGGCCGTTGTTCTTGTTCCCCATCAGTCCATCCGAGGCGATGGAGTCGATGAGGTATTGCATCCCGAGCGAAACATTTTTCCCATACTCGCCCTCGCCGGGCAGATGACCCGCCGCCTGGAAAGCCATGAGCGCGTAGCCCGTGATGGCGATGGGATACTGCTGCTCCATGTCGGTGGAACCCCACGCGCCATTCGGCGCCTGCTTGGAGGCCAGCCACTTGAGCGCGCCCTTGATGACGGGTTCGGTTTTTTCATCCACGCGGATGGGATCGCGAGGGGTGGCGGGGGCGTCGGCGGCGCGGGTGGTTAAAACTGTGGCGAGCAAAGAAGCACCAAGCACCAAGATCCAAGCACCAGAGAAACACCCAGCGCCAAACATCAATGCGCCCCGGCCATGACCGTGACGGTTTAGGGTTTGAAATTTGAAGCTTCTCTGGAGCTTGAGGCTTGGTGCTTGGTGCATTTTCATTCTCCGCTTTGATCCGAAAGGTTCTTCAAATACTGCTCCACGAGCGGCCCGTATTCCTGCGGATATTTCTCCGCCTGTGATTGCTGAATGGCGGCGCGGTCGCGCTTGGGCAGGCCGATGAAAGTGCCGGGGCCGCTGGCCGCGCGATGCGCGCCGTCCGCGCCGCCCTGACCGTTCCAGTTGCCATCCTTGCCTGAGCCTTTGGGCGGCGGCGTGCCTTTGCCGGGGCCGGGCTTTTGTCCGTCCTTGCCCTGCCCTTGTCCTTGCCCGGGACTCTGACCCTGGCCGGGTTGTTGTCCCTCGCCCTGACCGGGCTGCTGGCCTTGGGCCATCTCGGAACTGAGTCCGGCTTGGGCGAGCGAGAGAGCGGCCTGGGCTTGGGCCAAGGCTTGAGCGGCTTGCGCGGCGTTGGCTTGCGCGGGTTTGGCTTGCTTGCCAGCGGCCTGGGCGGCGGCCTGAGTGAGTGCGTCCTGCGCAGCCTGCACCGCGTCTTGCGCGGCCTGCGGCAACTGCCCGGCCTCGCCCGCCGCAATCGGGCTGACGTCATTCAACGCCTGCTCCAGTGATTGCGCGGCCTGCTGCATGGCCTGCTCGGAAACGGCTTCCTGCGCGGCGAGCAAATTCTCCGCGAGCTTCTTCACCTCGGCCTGCTGCTCGCCGAGCTGCGGCAGCGACGGTTTGTCCGGCTGGCCGTTGGGTTTTTTCTCGCCCGGCGGTTTCTTGTCGCCAGCCTGCGCGGCGTCGATGCCCTCCTGCGCCTTCTGCATGGAGCCGACGGCGGACTTGAGATCGTTCTGGGCCAGTTGTTGCGCGGCTTGCGCGGCGTCCTTCTGAGCCTGCTGAGTCTTCGGCGACGGCGCGCTCTGGGCCGCGTCGTTCAAAGAATCAGCAATGGCCTGTTGTTGTTTTTGGAGGGCATCGAGCAGGCCGTCCGGGTTGGCCATTTGCTGCTGGGCATCGTTCACTTCCTTCTGCGCCTTCTCCAGCGCGGCCTGGGCGTCAGCGAGGTTTTTGGAATTGTCGCTCTCCTTGCCGAGCTCCTTTTTCAATTCATCCATCTTCGACTCGATGTCCTTCTTCGCGGCGTAAAGCTCCTTGATGGCCTTGTTCTGCGGCGGCTGTGCGTCCTTGGCTTTCGCTTCGTCGAGCTTGGCCTTCGAGTCATTCATCTGCTCTTTGGCCGCAGCAAGATGCTCGGCGGCGGAGGGCACCGGCTCCTGCGCCTCCTTCTGGGCCTCGGCGGTTTTTTCCCCGGTGGCCTGCTGCTTCTTGGCAATCTGATCCGCCAGTTTGGTCTCGGGTTTGATCGCGTTCTTGGCCGTGTCGAGACGAATGGTCTGCTCTTCCTTGATCACGACTTCTACCTTTTCCAAAAGTTTTTCCAGCTCGGCCAGTTGCTTCTCGTCCTTCTCCAGCTTGGCAATTTTTTCGCCCAGCTCCGTCTCGGCTTTCTTCAGCGCTTCCACGGCGGCTTGTTCGGCCTCGGGGGAATTCTTGCCCCGGGCCAAGTCCTTCTGTGCCTTCTCCATCTGGGTGGCCGCGTCGTTCAAGGCCTGGGCGGCTTCGGGCGCATCGCTGGCCGCCTTCTGTTGCACGTCCTGAGTGGCATCACGAATCTCCCCCTGCTGCGGCGCCTTGTCGCGCAAGTCCTGCGGCTTCTTCTCCGCCAGCGCGGTCTCCTCCTTGAGCTTCTCCTCCTTCTTGATCAGCTCCTGCACCTGCTTTTGCAGTTCGCGCAGGTTCGCCAGCACGCTCTCCGGCTTCTGGGCCTCCTGTTCGGCCTTGGCCAGTTGCTCCTGCAACGCGCGCCGGGCCTGCTCCAGATTTGCGATGGCATCGGTCTGCTTGAGCGGCGTCTCGCGCACTTTGAATTTCGTGTCGTTGCCCTGATTTAGAATGGCGCGCGCCTCCTGCATCCGGTCGAGGGCGTTGCGGAAATAGGACGCGGCGGTGGTCGCCACGTCATTGATGTCGCGGCGGATGAGGTCGGTGTTGTCCACCACTTCAAACTGCTTGTCCTCGGCCTCGCGCGGGTCGTCCTTGCGCTCCATCTTGCGCGTCTGCTCCAGCACCTGCTTCTGCTGGAGAATGGCGCTCTCGGTTTCCTGAATGGCGGCCCGGAGCAAATCCACCAGGTCTTTTGACAACAGCAAGGTGCGCGCTACGTCGCGCATCTGGTCACGGGCTTTCTTCTCGTTGCCGGTGGCGCTGAGGAGTTTGCCGGTTTTCAAATCTTCCGCCGCGCCATTCAGCGCCGTCATCAGGCCGCCCCGCTTCGCCTCGTCAAGCGCGGCCTTGGGGCGCTCGCCGGTGGCCGTGCCATCACTTTCCTTGGCGAGTTTTTCCAGTTTGCCCAGGACCTGCGCGACCTCGTCCCGCAGCGCGATTTCATCAATCTCCTGTTGCTGCAAATAGCGCTTCTCGTCCTCGCCGTAATTGGCGAGGGGCCGGGAATCGGTCTGCCGGGCCAGCCAGACGCCGATGCGCATGTTGACCGATTGCCGGGCCGCGAGGCCGCGCAGCATGATGGACATTTCGTAGAGCGCCTGCTGCCGCTGATACTCGAGGAGCAACTGCTTGAGCTGGGTGATGATTGTCTTCTGCCCGGAATAAGCCTGCGTGACGTCCTTCTTCGCGTTCGCGTCGTCGCCGGACTTCTGCGCTTGTTCGAGCAGCGTCACCACCTGGGTCATCTCCTTGTCGCTCAGGCGGCCGAGCACGGTCCGGATGGCGCGGAGCACTTTCACGTCCTCGCCGTTGATCCCGTTGCGCTCGAACTCACCGATGATGCCCGAGAGCTGTTCGCCGACGCGCTGGGTGGTGCGCTGGATTTGCTGCTGCTTCAACTGGTTTTGTAGCAGCCGCTCGGACCGAGGCGAAGCGACCTCGGCGGCAGTGGTGTCGGCGAGGGAAATAGCGAGGGTGAGCAGCAGCGAGGCCGCGCGCGGGAATAGCTTCGGCAGATTCATAGTGTCGCCGCCCATTGCGGCTTTGTCAGAGTGCGTGACGAAGGGGGGTTGTTCAACCGGAAACAAAATCGCCGAGACGGAAATTCCAAATTCCCAAGCGGCAAATGCGCATCGCCGTCGTTTGTTGTTTGGAGCTCGGTGTTTATTTGATGTTTGGCGCTTGGTGTTTGGTGTTTATTCCCCCGCATGGTCGCCCGCGTCACCCTCGAGATCGCGCTCCGCAAGGAGTTCGATTACGCCATCCCGCCTGAACTGGCGGCGCAGGTGGACATCGGCACGCGAGTCAAGGTGCCCTTCGGCCCGCGCCAGGTGAACGGTCTCGTGACCGAACTCATCGAGCAGAGCACGCACACGAATCTTCGCGCCCTCATCAAGGTCATCAGCGCGCCCAGCCTCGTCACGCCCCAGGTGCTCAAACTGGCCCGTTGGATCGGCGACTACTACTGCTGCGCGCCAGAGATTGCCCTGAAGAGCGTGCTGCCCGAGGCCGTGCGCAAGGAGGACGCCGGCTTTCGCGAGCGGCTGCAGGTGCGCGTGAATCCGCCCCACGGCGAGCCACCCAAGCTGACCAAACGCCAGCAGGACATTCTGAACATCGTCGAGGAATGGCGCGAGCTGCCCATGCAACGCCTGCTCACGCTGTCCGGCGCCACGCCGGCCACCATCCGCAAGCTCGAGGACAAGGGACTCATTACCATCGCCTCCGAGGTCAGCGAGCGTGATCCCTACGCGCTCGACATCATCCTGCCCACGCAACCGCTGCTCATGAACCCCGAGCAGGTGAACGCGCTGGAGAAAATCAAAGCGGCGATGGTCCAGCGTGCCGCCAGCGTCCCGCTGACGAAACCCGAAGAACGCCAGCGGGACGGCGGGGGCACGTTTCTCCTCCACGGCGTCACCGGCTCGGGTAAAACCGAGGTTTATCTCCAGGCCATCGCCTACGCATTGGAGCGGGGCCAGGGGGCCATTGTGCTCGTGCCGGAAATTGCCCTCACGCCGCAGACGGTCGAGCGGTTCAAGGCACGCTTCAGCAGCGGGCCGCTCCGCACGCTGGTGGCGGTCCTGCACTCGCACCTCTCGGCCGGCGAGCGGCATGACGAGTGGCACAAGATTCGCCAGGGCCGCGCCCGCATCGTCATCGGCGCGCGGTCGGCAATTTTTGCGCCCGTCGATCCGCTCGGGCTGATCATCGTGGATGAGGAGCACGAACATTCTTACAAGCAGGAGGAATCCCCGCGCTATCACGCGCGCGATGTCGCCGTCGTGCGCGGCCAGATGGAAGGCGCGGTCGTCGTGCTGGGCAGCGCCACGCCGTCGATGGAGAGTTTTCACAACGCCCGGCGCGGCAAGTACGAACTGCTCGACATGCCCACGCGTGTCGATGACCAGAAGATGCCCGTCGTGCGCGTCGTCGATATGCGCGCGGAAAACCGGAAGCAGAAGGGCATTCCCATCTTTTCCACGCCGCTCAAGGAGGCGATCACCAAACGGCTGGAGAAAAAAGAGCAGACCATTCTGTTCCTCAACCGGCGCGGCTACTCCACCTCGCTGCAATGTCCCGACTGCGGCTACATCGCCGAGTGCCCGAACTGTTCCGTGTCGCTCACCTTCCACCGGCGCGAAGCCAAACTGCTTTGTCACATCTGCGGCTACTCGGCCAAGGCGCCGACGGTCTGCCCGGAGAAAAAGTGCGGCAACGCGGCCATCCGTTACAGCGGTCTCGGCACGGAGAAGGTCGAGGACACGCTGGCGAAACTGTTTCCCCACGCGCGCATCACGCGCATGGATTCCGACACGCTGAAAAAGAAGGACGACTTCCGGCGCATCCTGAACGATTTCCGCGCGGGCAAGATCGACATCCTCGTCGGCACGCAGATGATTGCGAAGGGTCTGCACTTCCCGAACGTCACGCTCGTCGGCATCATCTACGCCGACCTCTCGCTTCACATCCCGGACTTCCGCGCCGGGGAGCGCACCTTTCAACTGATCACGCAGGTCGCCGGGCGGGCCGGGCGTGGCGACGTGGAGGGCGAAGTGTTCGTGCAGGCTTTCACGCCGTTTCATCCGGCGATTCAATTTGCGCGCCGCCATGACTTCGTCGGCTTCTACGATCAGGAGATTGAGTTCCGCGAACAGCTCAAGTATCCGCCCGTCGCGCGCATCGCCCTGCTCACGCTCAAGGGTCGCAACGAGGACAAGGTGCGTCTGAGCGCCGAGCATGTGAAGGGCGAGTTGGAGAAGTTGATGCAACAAGGTGCTGCCGGTTTGCAACCGGCAGGGGGAACGGTGTCTGCAACCGAGACCCCGGACCTATCCCTGGCCCCAGGTCTGGCCACGCCCTGCCAGTTACAAACTGGCAGCACGTTGAAGAACCCGCTCGCGGACCTTGTCATCGCCGGTCCCGCCCCCGCGCCACTGGCCCGCGCGGAATCCTTCTATCGCTATCAGATCATGCTCCGCACCCGGGGCATGACCAAACTCAGCCGCGCCATCGCCCACCTGCAGACCACGCTGTCGCTGCCCGAAGACGTGATGCTGGCCGTGGACATTGACCCCGTGGACCTTTCGTGAGCACCGTCCCCCAACGTGCTGCCGGTTTGCAACCGGCAGGTGGGACGCAATCCACCGCCACGACTCAAGGACTGGCCAGCGCGTCCGTCGGCATTACGCCCTGCCAGTTACAAACTGGCAGCACGTTCCTCTTCATCCTCCAGGCCGCGCGCCCTGGCTTCTGGCTGACGGCCATCTGGTTTTATCTACTGCCCGTCGCGCAGCAGCCGGTATGGAATTCGGCTGCATTCTGGCTGGGCGTGTTCTTCGTCAGCTTCCCGTTCGGGCTGCTCATCTATGGCTGGAACGACATCGTGGATCGCGAGAACGACCGTCGCAACGCACGCAAAGGCTCGTTCCTCTTCGGCGCACGC
>JAYVWQ010000156.1:0-20770 GCA_043785945.1 Akkermansia sp. | reverse complement strand
GGCAACCGCCCCGCGTTCTGTTCCCGCGTCGTGAGAGCGGTGCAATACGCCACCGCGTCGAACCAACTCACCGTCTCCACCGGACGGTTCAAGTCAGTTCCGTAAAAGTTAGCCGCCGTGAAGTGACTCGGATTGCTCCCCATCACCGTCAGGTATTCGCTTTGCTTCACTTCATATTTCCCCATCCAGAACCCGTGGCTGATGGTCACGCGAGTTTGCGGGCCTTCCGGCGAATCCCGCGCCGGTTCGCTGGCCGGACTGCCCATGGTGAAAGTGCCGCACGGAATCCAAACCATGTTGCCAAAAGTCTGCGGCGGCTGGCCCACCGGCGTGGTCAGGTTCTGGTGCCAGATCGGGTTGACGGAACGCACGTTGAACACTTCCCACGAAGGCAGAGTGCCCCAACTCGAATCCCACCCGCGCACGTCCAACGCCAGCGTGCCGTTGATGCCGCGATAGAGCGCCACATCGACGCCCGCCTGCCCCGGCTGCACGCAGGCCTTGCCCTCAACTTCCAAGTAGGGCCGCACATTCGCCGTGGGACCAATGAGGCTTTCCAAATACACCGTCAGCCGCGGCTCCACGTAGCCCCGGATGCGGCCAGACCCGCCGCCCTGCCAGGCCACCGGAGGCGGAGGGAGAATGACGATGTTCTCGCGGCCATAAGGCGTCCAAGTTCCGTCGCGCAGTCGCGCGCCAAAGCCCAGGTCCGCCGTGGACTGAAAACCCGCCGTGAGGCTGGCCTGCGCCGTCACTTCGCCCTCGGCCCCGAGGTAAAACTCCCAGACCGCCTCCGCCCAGATCGGAATGGGAATGGGCGTGGGAATGAAACCCAGCAGCCGGGACTGGTGCAGCGGCTGGCCGATGCGCTGCTCGCCCGAAAAAGTCCAGGTGTTCTGCCAACTGGCTTGCAGCGTCAGGTCGAACGCCAGGCTGGCGCTGACATCCAGATCGAACGTGCGCGGACTGCGCAACTCGGCGGAGATGGAAAAACTCGGGTCGAGCAACAACCGCCCGGAAACGGTCTGGATGGTGACGTTGTTCGCGTTGTAGAGGGTCTTGCCGCCAAGGTTGATGGTGGTGCCGCCCGCCGCCTTCGCGAAACCCGCCGCGTCGGGCACAAACTCCTCGCCGAGAAAATGCACGGTGCCCTGGAGAAGAATGTCCGCGAGGGCCGCCTGCGTGGTGACGAGGCTGACGGTGTGGGCACCGGGATTGTCCGTCACCGAGAGCACGAGGCGCTTGTACGGGAAATTGGAATCCGTGCTGACGAGGATGTGGCCGTTGGTGAGTCCCGAAGCAGCGCCGGCGTAGCTGAAGACAAACGTGTCGCCATTGGTGGAAGCCAGTGTGAGCGGCGAGGAGGGGCTGATGATGACGACATTGCCGGCGAGGATGGGCGTCAGTTCCAACTTGAACGGCCAGGTGTTGGTGGTGCGAAAGCCCAGCGTATCCGCGACGATGAGCTTGTTCGTGATGGTCTGGCCGTTCGTACCGAGGAACTGGTTGGTGGCCGGCGTGTAGGTGAGCACGCCGCCGGTGTAGGCCAGTCGCGCGTCGGCGAGCGTCGCGGGCGGGTTCGTGCCCACGGTCAGGATAATGGAGGCGGGGTCAATCGCGGTTTCGTCGCGCAGGTACGCTCTCAACGAACTCTGGCGCGCGACCGCAGTGGCGTTGGAACCCGGATTGAGACGCCAGATTTCCGGCGGGTCGGTGTCGAGCTTGACGACCTTGTAGAAGCGGACCGGGAGATTGTTCGTGTCGCGGAAGCGCACCAGGTTGTTCGAGGCATAGAGCGCACTGGGATTGAGCGCCTGCCACGGCTGCCCCAGCGCGGTGGTCGCCAGCACGTTGTAGAGTTTTGTGGGGATGGCTTCCCAGGTGATGACGACGCGATTGGTGGAGTTCCCGCCCTCGTAGCCGATGTCGCTATGGACGGGGATTTCCTGGGCCGCGCAGGGCAAGGCGAGAGCGAGCAGAATCAGGCTGGCGCAATGGAAAAGTTTCATGGCGGTTTTTGGTTTGCTTACGTGCAACGAAGGCTGGCTGGTTGGAACGGGAAAGTCGAGGCGGCATTGGCCACATTGTTTCGCCACACCGTTTCTGGTTTCTGGCGTTGAACGCACCAAGCCCCGGCGATACATTGTCGTCACTAGACGTATGCCAACAGCAACCAGCGCCCATGTCCGGCTCGATGACTGCGGGGTCGCGTGGATCGACGACACCAAAACGAAAGTGATCGAGGTCGCGCTCGACCAGATCGCGCACGGGTGGAGTCCGGAGGAAATTCACTTCCAGCATCCGCACCTTTCGCTGGGGCAGATTCACGCCGCGCTCGGCCATTACTTCGACCACCAGGCGGAGATGGACGCCGAGATTCAGCGGAGCCTGGCGCGCGTGGATGAATTACGCCGGCAGGCCGGTGAGTCTCCGATGCGTAAGAAGCTGCGCGCGATGGGCAAGCTCGTGTGAGCGTGGCGCTCTACATGGACGTGCATGTGCCCGCCGCCGTCACGCGCGGCCTGTTGTTGCGCAACGTGGATGTGCTCACTTCTCAACTCGATGGCACGACTGAATTGGACGATCCTGATCTGCTCGACCGGGCCGGCGCATTGAACCGGGTGCTGGTGAGCCAGGACGAAGATTTGCTCGCGGAGGCGACCCGGCGGCAGCGGGCCGGGATTTCTTTCCAGGGCGTGTTCTACGCGCACCAACTCCGCATCACCATCGGGCAGTTTGTGAACGACCTGGAACTGCTGGCGTCATGTGGAGAGCCGGAGGATTACGTGAACCGCTTCGAATACCTTCCGCTCTGAACCGGAGATTGCGCCCGCCGCCGCCGCCCATTATCAAAGGCCGATGCAATTGCGATCCAACGGCCGTCGCCCCTGCGCCGCGCGCCCACGCCCGCCGGCCCATTTTTCATTTTTCATTTTTCATTTTTCCTTCCCCCGATGACTCCCCGCGTCGCCATCATCGGATGCGGTCTCGTCGGCGAGAAGCGCATGAAGCTGCTCGCGCCCGGCACGGTCACGGTCGTGTGTGATTTGAATCTGGCGCGCGCGCAGAAGCTCGCCGCGCTCTCACCCGGCTGCACGGCCACGGACTCGGTGGAGCAGACGGTCACGTCGCCGGACGTGGACTGCGTGATGATCGCCACGCTCAACGCCGCCCTCGCGCCCATTGCGAAACAGGCGCTCGCCGCCGGCAAACATGTGCTCGCGGAAAAGCCCGGCGCGATCACTCTGCGCGAGATGGAGGAACTCGAAACCATTTCCCAACAGACCGGCGCGCTCTATCGCGTGGGCTACAATCACCGCTACCATCCGGCGTTCTTGAAGGCTCGGGAGATTTTCGCGAGCGGCGTGCTCGGGCCAATGATGTTTCTGCGCGGGCGTTACGGCCAAGGGGGGCGCATCGGTTACGACAAGGAATGGCGCGCGGACCCGAAGCTCTCCGGCGGCGGCGAGTTGATTGATCAAGGCGTTCACTTGATCGACCTCGCGGGAATTTTTCTCGGCGAGTTCACGCAGGTGGAAGGTCACGTCGCGACCTACTTCTGGAACATGCCGGTGGACGACAACGCCTTCCTCAGCCTGCGCAACGCCGACGGCCAGATGGCGTGGCTGCACGCGAGCTGCACCGAGTGGAAGAACATGTTCTGCCTCGAAATCTACGGCCGCGACGGGAAGCTCCAGATGGATGGCCTGGGCCGCAGCTACGGCGTGGAGAAGCTGACTTACTACAAGATGCTGCCGCAGATGGGCCCGCCGGAGACGAGCGTCTGGGAATTTCCCGGCGAGGACGACTCGTGGAAGATCGAGATGCAGGAATTCTTTGAAGACATCCGCCTGAAGCGCACGCCGGAGCCAGGACTCAAGGAGGCGAAAGCCGTCCTGCAAGTCGTGGAGCGCCTTTACGCGCGGGCGGGGAAGTAACTGGGGAGCCAGTGCTCCCAACATCAGCAAACCCGTCCCGAGGCTGCCAGGGTGCGGGCGATTTGTTTCATCTGCGCCTGGGACGGGTAGTTCGGGTCGGCAATCAGCGCCTTGCCCCGCGCCACCTCGGAGGCACGCACCTCGGGCACCTCGGCCAAAGCCATGGCGAGGGAACGGCTCCAGTCGAAGGAGGTGAAGGAGTGGGTCGCGGAGGGCGGGGTCGCCCGGCTGAGGGTGCGGAAATTCTCCGGTGTGACGGTCTGAAAGGTCGGTTCAATTTTCATAAAGTTGCTCACTTCTGAGTCAATTATCGGCACGACTGTCCCGAACTTGAGCAACTTTCTCTAAAATCTTCCGGAATTTTGCCAGCCCAGCGGACGCCCCGAGGCGGGTTGCTCCGGCCGCTGTTCAGATGGGCGCAGGATTTCAACTCCGAAAGCCAACCTTGCCGAGCGGGAGTGCGCCGACTACAAAACCCGCCAGCAAACGCATGATTATCGCACGTTCACCACTTCGCATCAGCCTCGGCGGCGGCGGCACGGATTTGCCGTCCTACTACGAGCGCTTCGGCGGCTTTCTCGTCACGGCGGCCATCGACAAATACATTTACATCACGCTGCACGAAACCTTCGTGCCTGAGTTCATCATCAAGTACTCCAAGTTGGAGCGGGTGACGGAGGCGGCGCTGATCGAACACCCCATCATTCGTGAGGCCTTCCAGATGCTGGACATCGATGGCGGTTATCTGGAGTTGACGAGCATGGCGGACATTCCCTCGGGCACGGGTCTGGGCAGCAGCGGGAGCTTCACTACGGCGCTGCTCAAGGCACTGCACGCGCACAAAAGGAATTTGATTCCGAATGCCGACATCGCGGCGCAAGCCTGCGACATCGAGATCAATCGGCTCAAGGAACCAGTGGGCAAACAGGACCAATACATCGCGGCGCTGGGCGGCATCACCTGTTTCAACTTCCACAAAGACGGACGCGTGGAAGCGTGGCCGGCGAAGATTGCCGAGGAGACGCGCTACAATCTGGAGGACAATCTAGTGATGTTCTTCACCGGCTACAGCCGCAGCGCGGGCAGCATTCTCAAGGATCAGAACGAGAAGTCGAAGCAGGACGACCAGGCCATGCTCGACAACCTGCATCGGACGAAAGAAATCGGCTACGCCAGCCAGCGCGCGCTGGAGACGGGCGCCCTGCGTGAGTTCGCGCGCCTCATGGACGAGCACTGGCAGCGCAAGAAAGCGCGCAGCGGCGGCATGAGCAATTCTAAGATCAATGAGTGGTACGATCAGGCCCGCGCGAATGGTGCGCTCGGCGGCAAGCTCATTGGCGCGGGCGGCGGCGGCTTCCTCATGTTCTACGCGGAAGGCGACAAGTCGAAGCTGCGCCACACCATGCGGCAGGCGGGCTTGAAGGAAGTGCGGTTCCGTTTTGATTTCGAGGGAACGAAACTCGTTAGCTCGTGAACTTGTCGAACTACCCAGTCGCCCTGCTCGCCGGCGGACTCGCCACCCGGCTGCGTCCGCTCACGGAAAAAATTCCCAAGGTGTTGTTGCCCGTCGCAGGCCGCCCGTTTCTCGCCCATCAGCTTGAGCTGCTGCGCAAACAGGGCATCATGCGCGCGGTTCTCTGCCTCGGCCATCTTGGCGAGATGGTGCAAACGGAATTTGGCGACGGCTCGGCGCACGGCGTGCATCTCGACTACTCGTTCGATGGCCCGCTGCTGCTCGGCACGGGCGGGGCGTTGCAGCGCGCCCTGCCGATGCTCGGGGAAAAATTCTTCGTGCTCTACGGTGATTCCTACCTGCCGATTCCCTTTGCGCCCATCGCGGAATGTTTCGAGCGCAGCGGCCGGCTGGGACTGATGACGGTCTTCCGCAACGAAGGCCAGTACGACACCAGCAACGTCGTGTTCGGCGACGGCGAGATAAAAATTTACGACAAAAAACTTCGCCTCCCCGAAATGCACCACATCGACTACGGGCTGAGTTTGTTCCGCGCCGAAGTCTTTGCGCGCGACCCGGCCGACCGAGCCTTCGACCTCGCCGACGTGATGCGCGACCTCGTGGCGGAAAAGCAGCTTGCCGGCTACGAAGTGCCGGAGCGCTTCTACGAGATTGGTTCGCACGCGGGGTTGGAGGAGTTGAACAGGCTGCTGGCAAAACCTTGATGGGCCTGGCGGGAGGCACTTTTCTTCTTTAGGCCGGGCGAACTCCCGTGTTTGATTCCGCCCACATGAGTTTCACCCAAACATATCTCGAAGAAACCCTGAAGGTCGTGGCCGGACTTGACCCGGCCGCGATTGAAAAAATGGTCGATGAACTGGCGCGAGTGCGCGAGCGCGGCGGCCGGCTTTTCATCCTTGGCGTGGGCGGCAGCGCGGCCAACGCCAGCCACGCCGTCAATGACTTCCGCAAAATCTGCGCCTTCGAAGCCTACGCGCCGACCGACAACGTGAGCGAACTGACCGCGCGCACCAACGACGAAGGCTGGGCCACCGTCCTGAGCGAATGGCTTAAAGGCTCGCGGCTTAACGCGAAGGACGGACTGCTCATTTTCTCCGTCGGCGGGGGCAACATGGAGAAAAACGTCAGCCCCAATCTCGTCAGCGCCATTCAACTTGCCAAGCAAGTCGGCGCGAGCGTCGTCGGCATCGTGGGCCGCGACGGCGGTTACACCGCGAAGGAAGCCAACGCCTGTGTCATCGTCCCGACGGTGAATCCCGATCACGTCACGCCGCACTCGGAAGCCTTTCAAGCCGTGGTCTGGCACCTGTTCGTCTCGCACCCCAAACTCAAGGTGAACAAGACGAAGTGGGAAGGGACGAAGTGATTCACTCGTAGCAGCCGACGTAAGGAGGCTCACTTTGAAAAGAACTGATCAGAGCCTCGTGACCTCGGCTGCTACAAAGAAGGCCGTCTTCCTCGACCGCGACGGCGTGATCAACGAGTGCCGGGTCATTGACGGCAAACCGTACCCGCCGCTCTCGGTGGAGGAGTTTGTGTTGTTCCCCGGCGTCGCCGAGGCGTGCCGCAAGCTCAAGGAGGCCGGCTTCCTTCTCGTCGTGGCCACCAATCAGCCCGATGTCGGGCGCGGCACCTTGAAGCGCGCGGTGGTGGAATCCATCCACGCCCACATGCGACGCCTGCTGCCGCTGGATGGCGTCGAAGTTTGCTACCACCCGGGCCGGGGCGATTCCATGTGCGACTGCCGCAAGCCGCAGCCCGGCATGTTGCGCCGCGCGGCCCAGCAGTTGAATGTCGACCTCTCCGCGAGCTGGATGGTGGGGGACCGCTGGCGCGACATCGACTGCGGCCACGCCGCCGGCTGCCACACCGTCTTCCTCGACTACGGCTACGACGAACCGCTCAAGCAGCAGCCGGATTACCGCGCCCAGAGCTTGCTGGAAGCCGCCGATCTCATTCTTCAGACCCGCCTTTGAGGGCGAATGGAAAGCGCGATTGCCCTTCGTCCCGGCATTGCTACAGTGGCCCCGCAATGAACCCGTTGACCCAACTTAAAGTTAAAATTTTCGCCGACGGTGCGGACAAGAAGAGCATGCTCGACTTGTACGCCAACCCGTTGATTCAAGGTCTGACCACCAATCCCACCCTCATGCGCAAGGCCGGGATCAGCGACTACGAGTCTTACGCGAAGGACATTTTGCAGACGGTGAAAGACAAGCCGATTTCCTTCGAGGTTTTCTCCGACGAGTTCCCTGAGATGAAACGGCAGGCGCTCAAGATTGCCGCGTGGCAGAAAAACGTGTACGTGAAAATCCCGATCACGAACACGCGCAGCGAGTCCTCGCTGCCGCTTATCCGCGAGCTGGGGCTGTCGGGCGTGCAGTTGAATGTGACCGCCATCCTTACGCTTGAGCAGGTGCGGGGCGTGGCCGGGGCTTTGAATCCCACCGTGGCCTCCGTCGTGTCCGTCTTCGCCGGGCGCATCGCGGACACTGGGTTTGATCCCGAGCCGCTCATGCGCGAAAGCCTCACCCTCCTCGGCAGTCAGCCCAAGGCCGAACTGCTCTGGGCCAGTGTGCGCGAAGTTCTGAACATCTGGCACTCGGACCGCTGCGGCTCCCACATTGTGACCGTGCCGCACGATATTTTGAACAAGGCGCTCAAGATGGCGGGCATGGACCTCGCCGCGCTCTCGCTCGACACGGTGAAGATGTTCGCGACCGATGCGCAGGCGGCGGGGTTTTCCGTTTAGCCGCCGAAGAACGCCGCCGTCAAAGAAGACAAAACGGAGCGCGTCCATGATTCTCTTTGCGTTCCTGGCATTCTTTTGCGGCAATTCCATCCGATGAAAATCGCGCTCGCGCAAATCAATACGACCGTCGGAGACCTCGCCGGCAATGAAGCCAAGATACTCGCCGCCTACCGGCGCGGCGTGGAGGCGGGGGTGGACCTCGTCATCTTTCCGGAGCTGGCCACGACCGGCTATCCGCCGCGCGACCTCTTGCTGCGCCGCCATTTTATCCAGCAGAACCTTGAGGTCCTCAACCGCCTGGCCGCCGCCACGGGCCGGACGGGGCTGCTGGTGGGCTTCGTGGGCGAGAACGAGCAGGGCGTGGGACGCGAGGCCCGGAACTCCACCGCCCTTTTGCAGGACGGTCGGATTGTCGCCATCCGGTCAAAGACGCTGCTGCCGACCTACGATGTGTTCGACGAGGACCGCTATTTCGAGCCGGCCACGGAGAACGCCCCCGTGGAGTTCATGGGCCGTCAGGTCGGCTTGACGATTTGTGAGGATGCCTGGAACGACGAGGGCTTTTGGGATGAACGCCGCTACCGGCGGAATCCGCCCGCCGAGTTGGTGGCCGCCGGAGCAACCATATTGTTCAACAACTCCGCCTCGCCCTGGCATTTGGGCAAGAACGAGACGCGCCGGGAAATGCTCGCCCAACTCGCGGCCAAGACGAAGTGCCCGGTCGTGTATTGCAACCTCGTGGGCGGCAATGACGAACTGGTCTTCGACGGCGGCAGCATGGCCTTCAATGGCTCCGGTCAGCTCATCGCGCACGGCAAATTATTCGAGGAAGACTTCGTCGTGTTCGACCTCGACGCCGGCCAGCCGGTAACTCCGCCCGTCGTCGGGGACGAGGAACGAGTTTATCGCGCGCTCGTGCTGGGATTGCGTGACTACCTGCACAAGTGCGGCTTCAAGTCCGCCGTGCTCGGTCTAAGCGGAGGCATTGACTCCGCCCTCACCGCCGTCATCGCCGTGGATGCGCTGGGCAAAGAAAATGTGCGCGGCGTGTCGCTGCCCTCGCAATTCTCCTCGCCGGGCAGCCTCGACGATGCGCGCGTCCTCGCGGCGAGCCTGGACATTCGTTACGACGTGATTCCCATTCAGCTTCCGTTCGACGCGGTCAAGGGGCAACTCGCGGAGGTGTTCCAAGGACTCAAGGAAGACGTGGCCGAGGAAAACATTCAGGCGCGCCTTCGCGGCGTGATCCTCATGGCGATGTCCAACAAGTTTGGCTCGCTCCTCCTGACCACCGGCAACAAGAGCGAGATGGCCGTGGGCTATTGCACGCTTTACGGCGACATGAACGGTGGCCTGGCCGTGATCAGCGACGTGCCGAAGATGATGGTCTATCGCGTCTCCAACTGGATCAACCGCGAGCGAGAGATCATCCCCACCGCTTCGATCACCAAGGCGCCTTCCGCCGAACTACGACCTGATCAGAAGGATCAGGACTCGCTGCCGCCGTACGAAATTCTCGACGCCATTCTGGAAGAATACGTGGTGAACCTAAAGCCAACGCGCGAGATCATCGCGCAGGGTTTCGACGAGGCCATTGTGAAGCGCGTGGTGCGCCTGATCGACGTGACGGAATACAAGCGGCGCCAAGCCGCGCCGGGTTTGAAGGTGACGAGCAAGGCGTTTGGCGTGGGGCGGCGCATTCCCGTCGCGCAGCGCTATCGGGATGCCTGAAAATCAATCGGTGAATCCGCCGGCCGCCGCCTCGGGTGAAGTGCGGCCCACGAACTGATTCATGGGCCTCAGGCGTAAGCCAGAGCCGGAGCCGATTTGTCCCGCGCCCCGGCCACGATCTCTCCGTGGATCCAAGCGTAGGTTTTTTCCAAGCCGTCGCGCAATCGCGTGGAGGGTTCCCAGCCCATGAGTTCTTTGATGCGCGTGTTGTCGCTGTTGCGGCCGTTCACTCCCTTCGGAGCGCTCAGGTTGTAATTGCGCTTCAGTTTCACGCCCGCAATGCCCTCGACGAGATCCACGAGCTGGTTAATCGAAACCAGCTCGCTGCTGCCGAGGTTGAGCGGTTCGATGATGTCGCTGTGCAGGAGGCGCTGCGTGCCGAGGACGCAGTCGTCGATATACATGAAGCTGCGGGTCTGCTGCCCATCGCCCCAGATTTCGATTTCGTGAGTCCCGGCGAGCTTGGCCTGAATGACTTTGCGGCAGATGGCGGCGGGGGCTTTCTCCCGTCCACCCGTCCAGGTGCCATGCGGGCCATAGACGTTGTGGTAGCGGGCCATGCGCGTGGCGAGACCGAAGTCCTCGCGGTAATGGCGGCACATCCGTTCGCTGAACAGTTTCTCCCAGCCGTAGCCGTCCTCCGGCATGGCGGGGTAGGCGTCGGCTTCCTTCAAGGCGGTGACGTTCGGGTCGGTTTGCTTGTCAGCGGCATAAACACACGCGCTCGAAGCGTAGAAAAAATGTTTCACGCCGTGCTTCTTCGCCGCCATGAGCAGGTGGGTGTTGATCAGCACGGTCAACATGCAGAGGGCGCGGTTGTTCTCGATGAAGCCCATGCCGCCCATGTCCGCCGCGAGATTATAGACTGTGTCCGCGCCTTCGAGAGCCTGCTCGCAGGCCGCCTTGTCGCGCAAATCGAGGTGCAGGTTTTCGACGTTGGGGAAGAGCTGATACCAATCGTCCATCGGCTTGGCATCAACGGACCGGATGGAACTGAAACCCTGGCGCAACAGATCCGCCACCAGATGGCCGCCGATAAAACCGCCGCCGCCGCACACAACAATTTTCTCTGATTTCATGGAGCGGAAACGAGTAGCCGAATTCCATCGGCATCACCAACAAAAATTCCTGGAGCGCATGGAGGCGGCGATTTCGAGACGGGGGTGTTGGCCCGTTGGTCTCTACTGAAACCGACCATCCCATCGCCTTCGTGTGTGTTCCCGCTTGACCCCGCCCCGCTCCCTTCTAAGTTCTGCCCCACTTTCACCGCATGAAGAACATAGAAAACATCTCGGTCTTTGGCCTGGGCAAACTGGGCGCGTGCATCGCCGCCACCTTCGCCGCGCGCGGCTTTAACGTCCTGGGCGTGGACATCGACCCGGAGAAAGTCCGCCTGTTGAACGCCGGACTCCCGCCTGTGGATGAACCGCTCCTCGCCGAGACGGTTGCGGCGGGCCGTTCCCGTCTGCGCGCCACGCTCGATGTGCGCGAAGCGGTGGCCACTGATGTTTCATTCTTCATTCCGCCCTCGCCGAGCCTGCCCGATGGCAGTTTCTCCAACGAATTTTTGCTCAAAGCCATGCAGCCACTGGCCCAGGCACTGCGCGCGGCGGGCAAGAAGGGCCACCTCTTTGTCTCCAGCTCCACGACCACGCCGGGAGCCTGCGACTCGGTGCTCATTCCGATGATTGAAAAGGAAACGGGCTGGAAGTGCGGGCCGGACTTTGGCTTCTGCTACAACCCGGAGTTCATCGCGCTGGGCAATGTCGTCAACGGCCTGCTCGATCCCGACATGGTGCTCATCGGCGAATCCGCCCCGGAATACGGCACGGCCTTGGAAGCGGCCTACAAAAAATACAACCGCAACCAGCCGCAGATCGCGCGCATGTCCGTCGTCAGCGCGGAGCTGACCAAGATTTCCCTCAACAGCTACGTCACGCTCAAGATCAGTTTCACCAACCAGCTCCGCATGATCGCCGAGCAGTTTCCCGGCGCGGACATCCACATGATTCTCGACGCCCTGGGCAGCGACACCCGCATCGGGAAAAAATATCTCCGCGCCGGACTGAGCTTTGGCGGGCCGTGCTTCCCCCGCGACAACCGGCTGCTCGCCTACACCGCGCGCCAGGTCGGTCTTTCGGCCCCGCTGGCCGAGGCCACGGATCGGGTGAACGAACTGACCAAGGAGAAATTGCTGGAACGCGTCGAGTCCCTCGTAACCAAGCAGGACACGGTCGTGGTGCTCGGACTTTCGTACAAGCCGGACACCTACATCGTCGAGGAGTCGGCGGGATTGTACCTCGCGCAGAATCTAAAAAGGCGCGGCTACAAGGTTCTGGTTCACGATTACGGGGCGACCCCGGCGAACAGCCCGAGCCTGCATGAATTCGAGGTGCTCGCCGATCCCGCCACGCTCGCCACACGCTCTGATGTCAAAGCCGCCGTGCTGTGCTGTCCCTGGCCGCAATACAAGACCGTGACGTTCGCCGCAGGAACGACCGTGCTCGCGCCTTGGAAAATTTAAGGCGAGGCCCCCTGCTCAACACTTGGATGGTGGGGCGCGTCGCTCCGCGCGCGCCGGAGTGAGGGGTGAATTTCTGAAAAGCCTCACGCCAAGTCCGCAAAGAGCGCAAAGGCTGGAAAAGTTTTCTGCTTCGCGTCCTTCGCGAACTTGGCGTGAGGTTCTTGTTTCCTGACTCAAACGAGACCTGATTTAAGAACGATGTCGAGAGGCACCCCTAAGCGTTTCGTGCCGGTGAAGTGACTCGCTCTTCTTCCTCAGAGCGCCGCACCCCACCTTTCACACCCGCTTCACTGCTGCGTAAATCTCTCCTGCGGAATGTTCGAGGTGAAGCTGGTTTTGTGCTTCAGATGCTTGCGCAGAATCCATGTCCCCGGCACCAGGTCGCACCGCCCCCGGTAGCGCAGCTTCTGCCACTGCCGCCGGGCGCGATAGACCACCCGCAACACTTTGCCCCGCCACCCGTCCGGCACGCCATGTTCCCGCCGGATGATGCCGCCCTCGCGGTAAGTGTTGGCGATGATTCGCTGATCAGCCGACTGGCCGAACTCGTGATAGCGATAGTTGATGAGCAGCGCGGGCACATGGCCGACGCGGCATTGGGACCGCCCCAGTTCCAGCTCGAAGGCGAAATCAGCCGCGTTCAAAAACCGTTTGTGCAGATACAACCCCAGCCGGTCGTGGACGGACTTGCGCACGAACAACGCCGGATGAATCACGTAGCCCACCCCGCTGTAGCGCATCACGTCGTAGTCGTAAATCGCCTCCTCGCGCCGGTAAATTTCCTGGTTCGTCCCGTTCACGAACACCACGTCGCCGAAGAGCGCGTCCCAGTCCGGGTGATCCACGAAAGCCTGGCCCACCGCAGCCAGCGCGCCCGGTCGCAGGCAGTCATCGGAGTTCAAAATTTGAATCACCTCGCCGGTGGACGCCTCGATACCCTTGTTCATGGCGTGGTAATGGCCTTCGTCCTTTTCCGAGACCCATTGCAAATGCGGATACTCCTTGAGCAGTTCCACCGTGCCGTCCTTCGAGCCGCCATCCATGACGATGTGTTCGAGGTTGGGATAATGCTGCGCCCGCACGCTCTCGATGGTCTCGCGAATCGTATGGATGCTGTTGAAGCTCGGGGTGATGACCGAGATTTTGGGCAACGCTGACATGGCAAAACTTTAGCCGCACGGTCTTGGGGTTCAATCCGCAATCGTCCCAAGAGTGCGATTGAAAGCGCCGAGGGCCTTTCTCTACTTCGCCGCCTCCTCGAGGGCCTTGAGCATGATGGACGGAGTGAGCACTTCGGGGAGAACGAGAGGAGGGCGGCTGGCATCCTTCGGATAAACCAAGACGAGCGGCACGCCGGCACGTCCAAATTTCTCCAACTCGGCGGTGATGGCGGGCGGATACTTGGTGTGGTCGGCCAGCAGCGCGACGGCGTTGATCTCCTTGAGCTTGGCGCGCACCGAGGGGATTTCGATGCTGCTGTTCTTGTTCAGCTTGCAGGTCAGGCACCACTTGGCCGTGAAGTCCACGAACACAGGCCGGCCTTCCGCACGCGCCTTCGCGACCGCCGCTGCGCTCCAGCGCCGCCAGACAATTCCATCCGGCGATTCTTGAAAGGTCTCTTCGCCCGTCGCCACCGCCGCATCCTCGACCGGGGAGCGCCAGCGCAACTGACTCTCGATGGCGTAGGCGTAGCCGCCGATGAGGAGCAACAACACCAAGGCGACAGCCACGCCGCGCCTCCGTCCGCCGCGTTGCACGAACTGGCCGAAGACCCACGCCGCGCAGGCCACCACGACCAGGAACAATCCGAGCCACAACACGCGGTCGTGGTAAAAATCCGTGGTCAGACTGAAGAGCCACACGGCGGTGGCGAGCATCGGGAAGCCCATTGCGATCTTGAAATGCTCCATCCACGCGCCGGGCTTGGGGAGGAATTTCAGCCAGCGCGGATTCCAGCTGAGGAGCAGATAGGGCAGCGCGAGGCCGAGGCCGATGGTGGCGAAGAACAGCACGATGATCAGCGCGGGTTGGGCGAAGGCAAAGCCCAGCGATGCGCCGAGGAAAGGTGCGGTGCAGGGCGTGGCCAGCGCGGTGGCCAGCACACCGTTCATGAACGCGCCGGCGCCGCCGTGCTTCGAGGCGGCTGCGCCCGCCACGCTCATCGCGCCGCCGCTGAGGGTGATTTCAAACACGCCGAACAGGTTCAATGCCACGAGCGTGACGATGACGGTGAGGATGACGATGAACTGCGGATTGCTGAACTGCATGCCCCAGCCGGCCTTCTGCCCCGCCGCCTTCACCCCGATGACGATCCCCGCGAGCACGAGGAACGAGGCGATGACGCCGAGCGTGTAGAAGAGTCCGAGCGCGCGGACTTGGCGCGGATGTTCGCGGCTCTGGTTCACGAAGCCGAGAATCTTGAGCGCGATGACGGGCAGCACGCACGGCATGATGTTCAGGATCAGGCCGCCGATGAAGGCGTAGGCCAGCCAGCCCCAGAGGGATTTGGTTTCCTTCGGTGCGGATGCGGACTCCATCGCGGTGTCGCTGAGAGTCAACGTGACTTCGTGGCCGACGGTCGCGCCGTTCACCTGATGTGTGAGCAGCCCGGCAATTTGTTGGGGCCAGGCGGTGGCGAATCTTTTCGCCGTGGCCCGCAGCACGACGTTGCTGCCGGAGTCCACGAGCACAGTGGTCTTGGCGGAAATCTCGGCCTGTCCGTTGGTGAAGGGAAAGAAGTCCGGCTCCGCCACCGCCGCGTTCCACTCGATGATGAAAGCGCGATTGGTGGCATTCGCGGGCTGGTCCCATTTCGCGGTCACGCTGCCGGGAAGTGGTTTCGCCGGAAGCAGCCGCTCCGCTTCGGCGAAGAGATTCGTTTCAGAGCCAAGCTGCGAGGCGGTGCCGATTTTTAATGTGGCGCTCACGAGGTTGCTGCCGGGGATGCAGCTCTCCTTGCACTCCAGCCACTTCACGAGCGTGGACAAGTCATGCGTTCCGGCGGGCGCATCCGCCGCGATCTTCAGCGGGACGAGCAGCACGGCGCGGTTCTGATAAACGTAGGTAATGGTTTCTCCGGCGGTGCGGTCGATGAGTTTTTCCGGCACGGGCCATTGAATTTCTCCGGCGGAAATTCCGGCGGGCAAAGCCCAGTGCAGTTCCGTGGCTTCTCCCGAATCGCCGCCGTTGCGCCAGTAAGTATGCCAGCCGGGGTCCATCGTCAGTTCGACGGCGGCGGTGACGGTGTCGCCGGGCTTGGCGGTTTCGTGCGAGAGAACGAGGCGGACTTTGGTGGCGCGCTGGCGACCGAGCCGGTTGGGCTTCACGCCGGGAAAATCAAATTGCGCCGAAGCCATCGAAACGGCGAGCAGCCAGAGCAGGCAGAAACCACGGATGAAACGCATGGGCGGAACATGCCGTAGCGGGCCGGGGATGGAAAATTGTTTTCTCACGGGAAGCACACGCGTGCCGTTTGGCTCGGACTTCCCTCTCCCCTCAACGGGGAGAGGGATTGAGGGCGAGGGGTGGTTTTGTCTTTCGCGCTTGCTCGTGAACAACGCGTCAGCACGTTCCCACCCCTCACCCCGGCCCTCTCCCCGGCCCTCTCCCCGTTGAGGGGAGAGGGAGAACCGCATTCCGTCGTGGGCGCTTTTCCAAAATCAGGCGGTTCACCTCCTCAAATCTTCCGCATCTGCACCGCGTCGGCCGTGCCTTCGCCGGCGGCGATGGCGCTGATGATGACCACGGTGTTGCCCTCTTTGAGCAAACCTTTCGCGGTCAGCATGGCCAGGGCGTTGGTGATGGTCTTGTCCGGGTTCTCATGGTCGAAGTCGATGACCATGGGGGTCACGCCCCAGTTCAAGGCCAGAGTGTCGGACACGGCCCAACTGTCGCACAGCGCGTAGATGGGCGAATGACGCGGGCGCATCCAGGCGGTGTGGCGGGCCATGTTGCCGCGCAGGGTGAGGACGATGATGGCGTCGGCGCGCAGTTCATCGGCCATGACCACGGCGCTCTTGGCCAGCTTCTGGCGCGGGCTGGTGAATTCCGCCTTGTCCTGATAGCCCGCGCCGCCGCTGGCCTCAATGCGCCGGGAGATGCGCTGGAAAACTTCGATGCATTGGAGCGGATATTTCCCCACCGTGGTTTCGCCGCTCAGCATGATGGCGTCGGCCTGCTCGAAGACGGCGTTGGCCACGTCGGTGATTTCCGCGCGGGTGGGCATGGGGTTTTCAATCATGCTCTCCAGCATGTGGGTGGCGACAATGACGGGCCGCCCGACCTTCAGGCAGAGCTTCACGATTTTGCGCTGCACGATAGGCAGTTCCTCGTAGGGAATCTCAATGCCGAGATCGCCGCGCGCCACCATCACGGCGTCGGCCTCCATGACAATTTCATTCAAGTTCAACACCGCCTGCTGGTCCTCGATCTTGGCGATCAAGAGCGGCTTGTGCTTCGAGCGTTCGCAGAAGGCGCGCAGTTGTTGTAGGTCTTTGGCCTCGCGCACGAAGCTCAACGCAATGAAGTCCACGCCCAGTTCGAGGCCGAGTTCCACGTCGGCAAAATCCTTGGCCGTGAGCGCGGGCAGGCTGACCTTCACGCCGGGCAGATTGATGTGGCGGCGGCTGCCCAACATGCCGGGCGTGAGCACTTCGCACTCGATGTGGTTGCCCTCTTTGGAGAGCACCTTCATGTGGATGGCCCCGTTGTCCACCAGCACCACGTCGCCCACGCTGATGTCGTTGATGAAGTTCTCGTAGTTCACATCAACCGAGTGATGCTCCTCGCTCTTCTCGCCGCGCACGGTGAAGACGAATTTCTGCCCCGGCTTGAGATCGAGCTTGGCCGGCAGATCGCCGGTGCGAATGGCCGGCCCCTGGGTGTCCATGAGAATGCCGACCGACATCTTGCGCTCGGTGGCGGCGGCGCGGATGGAGGCCACGACGCGCCGCACCCAGTCATGGGACGAGTGCGACATGTTCAGGCGGGCGATGTTCATGCCCGCGTCAATGAGTTTGCCGATCATCTCGGCGGAGTCGGTGGCCGGTCCCAAGGTCGCAATGATTTTTGTCTTACGCATCAAGCGCGGACGGTAGGAAGGCGGAGGGCAAAAGGGAATGGGATTGTTTTTGGAGCCGGTGGCTCGCGGTTCGTCAAACCCTGGTGATCGAAACAAAGCTTGATTCGGGGGGATCGGGTCGCAACATTGAACCAACTTTAATTTTGAAATATGGCTGATATCGCAAACAAATACGCGGACAACATCACGGGCAAATACTACGTGGACAACCAGTGCATCGACTGTGACCTGTGCCGCGAAACCGCCCCGGCCAACTTCACCCGCAGCGACGACGGCGGCTATTCCTTCGTCTATAAGCAGCCGTCCACGCCCGAAGAAGAAGCGCTTTGCAAGGAAGCCCAGGAAGGCTGCCCGGTCGAAGCCATCGGCAACAACGGCGAGTAGTCGTTCGCCTAAAATTGGAATTTCATCAGCCCGCCGAAATCATCCGGCGGGCTTTTTTTGGGACGTGTTGCTCCCCCCGTTGCTGGTGGGGCGCGTCGCTCCGCGCGCGCCGGGGTGGGGCCGGAAATCTCTCGCGAAGGCTGCGAAGGGGGCGAAGGAAACAAGGGCGGCAGCAATTCTTCTCCACCTTCGCCTCCTTCGCGAGACATCCTCTTCTCCAGCGGTTTGGATTGGATGAAAGGATTTAGCCTCGCCAGGCCTTTCACACTGGCGGCACAAGCGCGCGGCGCAACATCTCCAGCGCCTGCTGCGAGGTCGTGTATTTGAAAGTCTCGCGGTCGAAGGGATTGAAAAATTTCCGGGCCGTGACGCCGTGTGCCGTAGCCAGTCCGATGAAGACGGTGCCGACCGGTTTTTCCCCGCTGCCCCCATCCGGCCCGGCAATGCCGGTGACGGAGAGCGCGTAATCGGTGCCACCGAGTCGGCGTGCGCCCTCGGCCATTTCGCAGGCCGTCGCCTCGCTAACCGCGCCGTGGGCGGCGAGCGTCGCTTCATACACGCCGAGCATTTTTATCTTTGCCTCGTTGGCGTAGCTGACCGCGCCGCCCCAGAAAACCGCCGAGGCGCCGGGCACATTCGTGAGCCGATGCGCGAGGTAGCCCCCGGTGCAGGACTCGGCGAGGGCGACGGTCTGACGACGTTCCGTGAGGGCGCGCACTAGGTTGTTCTCCAAACTCTCATCATCCACGCCGTAGACATGATCACCGATGAGTCGCCGCGTGATGGCCTCCGCCTCGGCCACCGTTTGCGCCGCGCCACAGCCATGCGCGACGAACCGCACATCCACCTCGCCGGTGCGCGCGCAGTATCCCAGTTCCAGCCCGGCGTCCGTGAGATGCCGAAGGTGCGGAGCCACGGCTTCCTCGACGCGGGATTCGCCGAGGCCGGTTGTTTTCAAAGTGCGGCAGGCGAACTCGGCCTCGTGCGGGAAACGCTGCTGCACCAGCGGTGCAACCTGCGCACTGAACATGGGGCGCAACTCGCGCGGCGGCCCCGGCAACATGACGAGCAGGCCAGGCGCGGGACGAAATTTCCCGGCGGCAATTTCCATGACCAGACCCGGCGCGGTGCCGTGGGCGTTCATCAGCACGAGCGCGCCGCGCGGCACCTGGGCCTGCACCTTGGTGCTCTCCGGCATGGGTCTTTTCCGCGAGGTGAAGAAGTCGGTGATGCGCCGGAGCACTTCGTCATTCCAGATTAGTTCCACGCCAAGCAAGGCCGCGATGAGGTCGCGCGTGCGGTCATCGCTGGTGGGGCCGAGTCCGCCGGTGACGATGACCAGATCGGCGCGGCCCAGCGATTCGCGCACGGTGTTTTGAATGGGTGCGGCTTCGTCTGGAATGGCGGTCTGGCGGGCCACATTGTAGCCGAGGTCGGCGAGTTGGCGGCAGAGCCATTGCTGATGGGTGTTGAGGACGCGACCCAGCATCAGTTCGCTGCCCGTGTTGATGATTTCAATTTGCACGACGCGGCAGCTTGGCAGGTTGTCCGCAATGGGAAAACCAAAACACACGCGGCACTACTCGGCTACGCCGCCCCCGCCATCTCTCGCTCGGTCTTGAGGCGTAATTGTCCGCAGGCCGCGTCGATGTCGTGGCCCTTCTCGCGCCGCAGCGTGGCGGTCACGCCCTGCTCTTCCAGAAGTTTGAGAAACTTTTCCTGCGCTGCTTCGGTCGGACGCACCCACGGCAAATCTTCGACCTTGTTGTAGGGGATGAGGTTGACCTTGGCGTGGAGGCGATGCGCGAGCTGGGCCAGCGGTTTGATCTGGTCGGCTGAATCATTCACGCCCGCGATGAGGATGTATTCGAGGGTGATCATCTTGCCCTTGCGCTTCTGATAGTAGTCGCAGGCGGCGGTCAGTTCCGCGAGCGGATGCTTGCGGTTCACCGGCATGATCTTGGAGCGAACTTCATCCGTGGCCCCGTGCAGGGAGATGGCGAGGCGGAACTGGAGCGGCTCGTCCGCGAGTTGGAGAATCTTGGGCGCGAGTCCGCTGGTGGAGATGGTGATCTTGCGTGCGCCCATCCCGCCGCCCCACGGGGCATTGAGGATGCGCAGCGCTTTCATGAGGTGGTCGTAGTTCGCCAGCGGCTCGCCCATGCCCATGATGACGAGGTTGTCGATGAAACGGGTCGCGCTCTGCGGCGCACGTTCCGGGACGATGGCATCGGACGTTGGCGCTTGAACTTCGGGCGTTGGAGCCGGCTCCGCCGCGTGCCAGCGCTCCACGGCCTGCACCTGATCCACAATTTCCTGCACGCCGAGATTGCGCTTCCAGCCGTCGAGACCGCTCGCGCAGAACTTGCAGCCATACGCGCACCCGACCTGCGTGGAGACGCAGAGCGTGTGGCGATCCGCCTGTTCGCCGTAGAGCGAAGGGTTGGCTGGAATCAAAACGCTTTCGACGTAAGAACCGTCGCGAAGTTTCCAGAGAAACTTCTGCGTGCTGTCGCGCGCGCCCTGTTTGCGGGCCAGTTCGAGGGCGCTGAGGGCGTATTGGGCACGGAGTTTCTCCCGCAGCGCCTTGGGCAGATTGGTCATCGCGTCCCAGCTCGTGACACGGCGCTTGTGCAGCCAGTCCAGCACCTGGTCGATGCGGTAGGCCGGCTCGGCCCATTCCTTGAATTGGGCGGCCAGTTCGTCGCGAGTCAGTGATTTGATGTCGGTCACGGCGACAGACTACAGCTCACGGACGGATTGGAGCAGCGAATTCATCCGCGTGATACGAACTGCGCACCATCGGTCCGCTGGCGACGTGAACGAAACCCAGTTCCTCGGCCCGCACTTTGTATTGGGCAAACTTCTCCGGGTGAACAAACTCCAC
>JAYVWQ010000155.1:0-7646 GCA_043785945.1 Akkermansia sp. | reverse complement strand
TTGACCCAGAGCCGTTTGCGGCGATAACCAACCCATGCCGAACAGTGCGCGCGAACGACTCGACCGGTGCTGGCGCAAAGCCCGCATCGCGGCACGCATTTTATTGCGCGAGGAACAGGGTCGCCTCACTGCGCGCGATGTGCGTCTCGGACATCGGCTGGCGCAGGACCACGGCGTGACGGGACGACTCATTGAACAGGCAATCCATGGAATTCTTGGCCGCAAAGCTCGACTGGAACGGGAAAGCCGGGCAGCGGCTTGACGAGTTCGCGCGCCGCCTCCCGGCGCAGCCCCGGCTGGAGATCACCGTCTTCGGTTCCGCGCCCCTGCAACTGTTCATCGAGCCTTCCTTCGTCAGCGAGGACATCGATCTCTTTGGGAACGAGGACACCACGACCTTCCTTGAACAGTTCGTCAGCGAACATCAGTGGAACCAGGGCGCAACCGATCTCTACATTCAGGTCTGCGACCCGCTGGCCTTCAAGAGCACCATCGACTGGCGCAGCCGGGCCATCGAAGCGCTCCGCCACGGACACCTCTTCGTCTTCGTGCATCCGTGGGACGTGCTCGTGAGCAAACTGCAGCGGCTGGAGGAAAAGGATTTGAACGCCTTCCGCCTCGTCATCGAAAAAACCGCGCATCCCACCGAGGAAGAATTCGTGCGGCACCTGCAGCTCGCCGTGGATCTCTACCGTCCGAAGTTCGACGAGGAATCCGCGCGCGGCGATATGCTGCTGAACACGAAGATTCTCTGGCAGGCCCTCTGGAATCAGGAAATTGACGTGCGCGCCAAAATCATCCGCCCCGCCTTGGAACGCGCTGAACGCGAGTATCGCGCCGCCGACCTGACCCTGAAAACGCGGCTGGCCAATCTGCGATTGCCGGAGAAGTAAGCCTCCTCGCCCGCCTCACCCCGCCAGCCCGAGATTCTTCACCACCTCGGTCGTCGAGTGCGCCTTGTTCAGCGTGTAGAAGTGCAACCCCTCCACGCCTTCGCGCAGCAGCTCCTCGCACTGGCGCGTGCAGTAGTCGATGCCGAAGGCCGTCGCCGCCGCGTCATCCGCGCCCAGTTCTTCCAGCCGCGCCTGCAATGCGGCCGGGATGCTCGCCCCGCACATGGTAGTGAAGCGCTTGATCTGCGTGGCCGACAGGATGGGCAACATGCCCGGCACAATCGGCACCTTCACCCCGAGCTTTGTGAGGTAATCGCGGAAGGTGAAAAAATCCGCGTTGTCGAAGAAAAGCTGCGTGACCACGAAGTCCGCCCCCGCCGCCACCTTCTGGGCCAGGCGCTGCCAGTCCACCTCGCGGCCCTCCTTGCAGGCGATGTGCCCCTCGGGGAAACCCGCCGTGCCGATGCTGAACCCGCCCAGCTCCCGGATGAAGCTCACCAGCTCGTGCGAAAACTCGAAGCCACCCTCCGTCTTTTGAAACTCCCCCGTGCCCGCCGGCGGATCGCCGCGCAGGGCCAGGATGTTCTGGATGCCGCGCCCCTGCGCGTCCCGCAACACCTCGCGGAGCTGCTCCTTCGTCGAGTTCACGCAGGTCAAGTGCGACATGGCGGTGAGGCCGTGCTGGCGCTGGATGTTCTCCACGATGGTCAGTGTCTTGTCCCGCGTGCTGCCGCCGGCGCCGTAGGTCACCGAGCAGAAGTCCGGGCGGAGCTGCATGAGGGCCGGGATGGTTTTCTCCAGCAGATTGCGGTCGCCGTCGTCGGTTTTGGGCGGGAAGAACTCGAAGGAGATGACCGGCGCGTGGCCGCGCTTGGCGTCGTGAATGTCGCGAATGAACTGCATGTCGGGAAATTGTGCGGACAACCCGCCGCTTGTGCAAGTCCGCGCCGGTTGCAGCGGCTTGTTGCCAAGGGGCGACGACTCGCCCACACTCACCCGCATGAACCGCATACTGTTTCGCGATTTCTTCTCTCTTCTCCTCCTGTGCGTTTGGTTCGGAGCCTTCACCGCCCAAGCGGCCTTGCCTGGTTCTGTAGTCGCGTGGGGATACAACTCGTATGGTGAAATCAATGTTCCTGCTGGCTTGAGCGGTGTGGTGGCCGTTGCGGCGGGCGATCAATATACTGTTGCGCTAAAGGACAATGGCACGGTCGCGGCATGGGGATACAACGAAGATGGACAAATCAATGTCCCTGCTGGCTTGAGCGGAGTGTCAGCCATTGCGGCAAGTTCCCATACTGTGGCCTTGAAGAGCAACGGCACGGTCGTGGCGTGGGGGCACAACGTCTGGGGACAAAGCATTATTCCTGCAGGCTTGAGTGGCGTTTCTGCCATTGCGGCGGGAGGCACGCACACCGTGGCCTTGCTGAGTAATGGCACTGTGGTTGCGTGGGGACAAAACAACCAAGGGCAAACGACTATCCCTGCCGGCTTGAGCGGGGTTTCCGCTGTTGCGGCGGGGCTGGGGCACACGATGGCCTTGAAGAGCAACGGCACGGTCGTCGCGTGGGGGTCGCTCAGTTATGGGGTAACCACTGTCCCTGTTGGCTTGAACGGGGTGGTATCCATTTCGGCGAGTTACCATTCCGTGGCCCTGAAGAGCGACGGTACGGTCGTCGCGTGGGGATACAACGGACATGGAGAAACGAATGTTCCCGTTGGCTTGAGCGGCGTGGTGGCAATTGCGGCGGGGGGCGGGCACACCGTTGCCTTGAGGAGCAACGGCATGGTGACCGCGTGGGGAAACACTGAGTATGGCGTTATCAATGTTCCTCCTGGCTTGAGCGGTGTGGTGGCCATTTCGGCAGGTGGCGTGCATACTGCGGTGATTAGTCGCCAACCGACGGCCATCACCGGTCAACCGGGGAGTCAAATCGTCGAAGTGGGACAAAGCGTGAGTTTCAATGTGGTGGCCACGGGTACCGCGCCCTTCAGTTATCAATGGAGCAAGAATGGTGCAAATATTCCGGATGAGACCAATGCCAGCTACACGATTCCGGCGGCTGTAAAATCCGATGCGGGAAATTATTCGGTGGTGGTGTCGAATTCGGTGAGTAGCGCAACGAGTTCCAACGCACTACTCACGGTCATCGTTCTCCCCAGCCCGTTCATCGCGGCGAAGGGGATGTTCAACGGACTCTTCTACGACAGGAACGCGCCCGCCCACTTCAACGCGGGGGCGTTCAGCCTTATGCTTGATGACAAGGGCGGAGTGCGCGGCACGGTGCGGCAGGGCGCCAAGGCGCGGAAGTTCAGCGGCACCTTCTCGCTCGAACGCACGGCGCGTGTGACGATGCCCGCGACGACCAGCGATCCGGCCTTGTCGCTTGATCTGGAGATCGACTTCGTGAACGCGGCCATCACTGGCTTGGCTTCGAACGCGCACTTCATCTCCACCGTCACCGCGTATCGCAATCCGTTTTCGCCCAAAGCGCTGCCGGCTCCGACGGTGGGCAATTACAACGCCGCCCTGCCCGGCGCAGACGCCGCGCCCGCTCCGGTGGGCGATGGTTTTGCCACGCTCGCGGTGAGCACGGCGGGCCGCGTCTCCACCAAGTTCACGCTGGCGGACAGCACCGCGTTCAGCCTCGTGACCGCGACATCCGCCGGGGCGCAGGTGCCGGTGTATGCGGCGCTCTACGGCGGGCGCGGCTCGCTCTTTGGCTGGCTCACGGTGACGAACAGCGCTAGTAACGACGTCCCCGGGACTCTCTGGTGGACCAAGCCGGGCACAGTGGGCGGGGCGTTGTATCCGGCGGGTTTCACGAACCAGACCGAAGTGCTCGGCTCGCGTTACGTCGCACCACCGGCCCACACGCCCGTGCTCACGCTGACGAATGGCGCGGTTCTTCTCAGCGGCGATGGTTTGGTGGATGCGCTGACCAATTCCGCCACGCTCGGTAGCGACAACAAGATTACCAGCGGCAATGGAATCGCGTTCACCATCGCCCCGGCCAAGGGCGCCGTCAGCGGCTCGTTCCTCGATCCCATCACGGGAAAAAAGCACACGGTGAAAGGTCTGGCCCTGCCCCAGCAAAATGAGGCGCGCGGATTTTTCCTCGGCACCGGCACGAACGGCTTGATGCGGGTGGAAGAGCATCCAGGTGAATAGCTGTAGCGTAATTGTCAGCTAATTTTTAACTTTCGTTGCCCTGAGAAAATATCTCCGTATGCCTCAATCCGACTGTCCGCTCGTTGCCGCGCTGCATGGACAAACCAATCTTCCCCGCACATCCCAGACTCGCTTAAAGGCTTAAATAAATTCAGGAGATCAGTGCGATCAATGAAGTGAGATGAGAGACCACTGAAGTCGTCCCACACTCGAAAGGACTCGGGCGTGAAGCCGATGACATCCACAGCGAAGGCTGGAGGTCCGGCAAACTGACAATAAATGTGTGCTAATCGCCCTTCGGATTGTCCGGGAATAACACGAATGGGGTAGCCGAACTTCTCGTGCAGTGCCAATGCGAACACATGGCAGCCTCCCTTCGTGAAAAGACCAACATCGTCGAAGGTAAGCAGTTCTTCATGCTGCACAATCCGCTTCTGGAGGGAGTATTTCATCACACGCCAAGCGAAGTCACGATCGCCCGGTCGGGCCGCATTGCCGACATGACGCATTTAGGAACCAGCGCGTCGCTCCGCAGCAGAGATGCAGAGCAAATTTTAACTAGCGCAGTATTGAGCGGCTTGGTCATCGCCAGCGTTTTGATGTCAGTCGGGTGGAAACAGTGCCCGAAGCTCGGAGAAATCACCACCAGACCGCGAGCAAACCTCACTCCATGCACGTTTGAATGCTGGACGCTTGAGATTGGAGGCGATTCCGTCATGCCAGAAGCGCCAGGTGGAAGCCTTGATGCGTTTGCGGTTATGAAGAGACGCCTGCTCATTCGAGAGATCAAAATAGCGGTAGAACTCGTCAAAGTGGTCTTTGTGCTCATCGTCCGTTAGCGCTTCACCCAAGAACGCTTTGGTCGGAAGCGTAGCTGCAAGCTCCCGATACTCGCGTGCTACAGAGTCCTCGAAGGTGGTAACGGCCTGTCGCTGTGCAAGCCAGAGTTGCCAAGCAGCGACAGCTATTCCGACGGTAGTGATGCCCCCTGCAACGGCGGCAATTGTATCAGCAGTAGTCATAAATTTTCATTTCACTCGGCGCGTTTGGCCCGCCGCGCGATCTCCGCATGCAGCGGGGCGAGGTCGGGGTCGTTGAGGGCCAGGCGGAAAATTTCCTCGCGCTCGCCGGCGGCCACGGCTTTTTCCAACCACGCCAGCGTCTCGGCGGGGGCGTGGTGCAACTGGCAGGTGTAGCAGGCGAGGTTGTAGGGAATGGTCGCTTCCTCGGGGAATTGATCCGCCACGGGCCGCAGGGCGTCGAAGGCGGCTTGCAATCCGCCGCCGCGCACGCGGCGCAAAGCATAGGATCGATGGAGCCAGCCGACGGCCCGCTCGGGCGCGGCGGCGACGAGGGCGCGGGCGGTGTCGGCGGCGGGTTCCCAGCGGTGAAGCTGGGCGAGGGCGAGCCAGCGGGTTTCGAGCACGCTGGGATGGAGCCGCCGCGAGGGGGCGAGTTTCTCCAACTCGACGAGGGTCTCGTGGGCGTTGCCGAGTTCCAGCCAGCCGACGGCGGCTCGCAGGTGATGCACATCAGGCGCGGGCATTTCCATGCGCGGAGATTAAGCAGAATTCTGGAGAATGGCAGCGCGGAAGTTGGCGGCGCTCTCAGCCGGAAAGATGCAGTCAGAATTTAACGCCAAGACGCCAAGGCGCAGAGGCGCAAAGGAAAAAACCGGATGGGAGCCAGACTTTTCTGAGTCGCGCGAAGGACGCGAAGGAAGCCGGGACTGTTTGGTCACAGAATTTTCATCTCCCTCCTTCGCCGCCTTCGCGTCCTTCGCGAGAAATTCTCTTATCCCATCGCGTCGTCCCGGCGGACTGTTCGGTCCTGTCTCAATTCCAAAATCCAGCAGCTGTAGCGGCGCTCTGTGAGCGCCCGGTCAGCGGTCACAGACCGACGCTACAATCCAAGTGAAAGTTCGCCAGAATTGCCAAGCTCTGGGGCGGCGCATAGATTCGCGGCATGAAGCTGTTGTTGATGCCCATCTTCCTCCTGCTCACGGCCCGCCTCGTCCTCGGGGCGCAGGGGCCGGACGAGCAATACGTGCGCGTCTATCAAACGATCCAGGAGGCGGACCATCTCAACGAGCAGGGTCAGACGCGCGCGGCGGCGACGAAGTATGTGGAGGCGCAGCAGGAGTTGAATCGCTTTCGCACGGTGTTTCCGGGCTGGAATGAGCGGGTCATCAACTACCGGTTAAGCTACGTGGCGACGAAGCTCGCGCCGCTCCTCGCCACGCCCACGGTGCCGGGTGCGGTGGTGCCCGCTAGCACAAATGCCGGGCCGACGGCCCCGGTTCCACCCGCCACGCCGCCGCCGACAGCGGCTCCCACCGCTCCGCTCGTCAGCACGCCGCCGCCGGTCGTGACGCCGAGGTCCGCGACTCCGACGTTGCCGCCGCCTTCCGCCGTGGAATTGGAGCAGCAGATGAAACCGATGCAGGCCGAACTGGAACGGTTGCAGGCCGAGAACCGGTTGCTGGGCGCGAAGCTCAAGGAGGCGTTGTCCGTGCAGCCCGCCAGCGTCGATCCGCGCGAGATGATGCGGGCTGAGGAGCGCATTCGCGGCCTGCAAAAGGAGAATGAGCTGTTCAAAGTGCAGCTCGCGCAGAAGGAGGCGACAGCCGTCGCGCCGCCCGCGCCCCTCGCGCCGAACGCCTCGCCCAACGAAGTCCTCACCGCTTTGCGCGCGGAGAACGGCGTGTTGAAAAAGCAGACGCAGGAGTGGCGGAAAAAATACGAGGTCCTCGAAGTCGCCGCGAACAAAGCAAAGGCCAAGGCGGAAAAGAAAGTGGAACCGAAGCCTGAATCCGCCGCCAAACCCGCGCGCAAACAGGACGCCGCGCTGGCCAAACTCTCCTCCGAAAATCTCGCGCTGCAAAAGCAGGCCGCGCTCTGGCAGCAGGTCGCGCTGCAGAAACAGTTCATCGCTCCACCGCCGACGCCGCCCGCGCCTGTGGTGAGCGCCGCCGCAGTTCCCAGCGCGGTCAGCCTTCCAGCGGACGCTCAACGCGAACTCGAAGCCCTGCGCGCGCGCGTGCAGGTGTTCGAGGCCCAGCCCGTTCCTTACACCACGGAGGAGTTGGCCTTGTTCAATCGCGGGCCTGTCACCACGCCTTCCGCCACCTCGGTGGCACTCGCGGTCACTTCGCCCACGGCCCCCATTGCGGCCCCGGCCCCGGCTACGACTTCATCCGAAACTCCGGCGCGTCCCGTTTCTCATTCCATCCCACCGGGCGCGGGACCGTTGATGCGCGCGGCTGAATCGGCTTTTGCCCGGGGCGACTACGCCGAGGCGGAGCGCAAATATCTCGAGGTCTTGCGGCAGGATGAAAACAACATCACGACCCTCGGCAACCTCGCTTCGGCGCAGGTCGAGCTGGGCCGCTTCGCCGACGCCGAGCAGATTGTGCAACGCGCCTTGAAGGTCGATCCCAACGATGACTTCAGCCTCTACGTGCTCGGGCGCATCCGCTTCCACGAGAACAAGCTGGATGAAGCGCTTGATGCGCTCAGCCGTTCGGCCAAGGCCAATCCTGATTACGCCGACACGCAGAACTATCTCGGCATCGTGCTGAG
>JAYVWQ010000154.1:0-6520 GCA_043785945.1 Akkermansia sp. | reverse complement strand
GAAGTCACGCGCTGGCGCAACGCGCTGCTGGGTCCGAACTGCACCTTCCTCGACCTGCTCAAGATCAGCGCCGAAAGCCCGGCCATGATCGTTTATCTCGACACCGTGGGCAGCAAGGGCAGCGGCACGCAGGTCGCGAACGAGAACTACGGTCGCGAGTTGTTCGAGCTATTCACGATGGGCGTGGACAACGGCTACGACCAGAACGACATCATCGTCATGTCCCGCGCATGGACGGGCTGGACGATTGACCTCGTGGACCCGGCCAACATCAACAATCCGTTTGCTCCGCAGACCGTTCGCACCGGCCTGTATCCGGGCGTGGGTTCCACTGGCGTGTCGAACTTGGTGGGCATTTGGAGCTTCGTTTTCAACAGTGGCAACCACGGCACGAACCGCACACCGATGTTGTCGGTTTACAATCCCGCTTCGCCCGCGACGGCTCCCATCGCCACCGGGCCGAAGGTGATTCCCGCCCGCTTTGGCGCGGCCTTCGGAGCCGGCAGTTCCTACCAGTTGGCACTGCCGCAGAACCGCACCGGCACCAACGGCATCCTGGACGGTTACAACGTGATCAATCATCTCGCCAACCTGCCGTTCACCATGGAATACCTGAGCGTGAAGCTCTGCCGCCTCTTCATCCACGATGACTTCGTGCATGGCGTTTATGACTACACCGATCCGAACCGCTCGGCGGAAGCGGAGTTGGTGCGCCAGTGCATGACGGCTTGGAACACGCCGGGCGGCGACGGGCGCAAAGGCAACATGCGCTCGGTGCTCGCGACAATTTTCGCCTCGGACTTGTTCCGCAGCCACGGCGGCTCGCTTCAGAAAGTGAAGACGCCGTATGAGTTCGTGGTCAGCAGCGTGCGCGCCCTGCGCGCGGTACAAGCCAACGGCACTTACACGTCGTTCTCGGACGGCTATTCGTTCAGCAGCCCGATGAGCCGCATGGGCGGGATGAGCCTCTTCAACCGCGCCGAGCCGGACGGCTGGCCGGAGTCCGGCCCGCCGTGGATCAGCGCCGGCACGCTCGATGAGCGGGTGCGTTTCGTGCAGGCCCTGCTGGCCTCGGGCACGGGCGACGACGCGGGCAACTGCACCACCGACCCGGTGGCGCTCTTGAAGCTCAAGCTCCCCTCCGGCCAGTGGGACAACGCCACCAGCGTGGTGAACTTTTTCCTCGGCCTCATCTACCCCGGCGAAGGCTCCGCGAACCTCGACGGCTATCGCCAGCTCGGCGTCACTTACCTGAACACGGCGGACACCGGGGCCGGCGCGCAGAGTTTGTTCAGCGGGCTGGGCAACAGCAGCGGCACCTACGACACGCGCGTGCGCGGCATGGTCGCCATGCTGATGGGCCAGGCGCGGTTCCAGGAGCAATAATTCCACGGAGAAATCATTATGAACCACTTCCACATTAACGTGACGAACCGGCGCGAGTTTCTCGGCACCGTCGGCAAGGCTGGCGTCCTCGCGGCCCTTGGAACCCTGACGAACATTCCCTTCGTCATGAAGCAGGCTCTCGCGGCGGGCATCGGCCAGCCGGGGCCGGACGGCAAGATCAAGAAGCTGCTCTTCATCTGGCTGCGCGGCGCGAACGACTCGCTCAACTCGGTCGTCCCCATCATGGATTCCGCCTACCTCACGTCCCGCCCCACCGGCGGCAACAACATCGGCCTGCCGATGGAGGCCGGGGGCAACGCCTACTACTCGGCGACCGGGATTGGCTGCGATTTCCTGCCGTCCGTCTCCGCGTCCACCTACGGCAATTATCCCTTCGCCATCCGCACCGGCAACGGCTTCGCCGCGCTCCACCCCTCGCTCAAGTTCCTTGCCCCGGTGTACAACTCCGGCGACCTCGCGCTCATCCATCGCATCGGCTACCCGAAGCAATCGCGCTCGCACTTCGATTCGCAGAACTACTGGGAGAACGGCGACCCGAACAACAACCTGATCAAGAGCGGCATCTTTTACCGCACCATGATCGAGTCTGGCCTGGCCAACACCGCCCCGCTCACCGGCGTGTCCATCCAGTCCTCGCTCCCGCTCATCCTGCGCGGCGACGAGGCGGCCATGACCAACCTGACCGACCCGGAGCGTTACGCGCTGCTTGGCATCCCGAATGACACCAACGGCATCGCCAAGGCGAGCCAGTTTCTGAGTTCCGGCACCGGCCTCAAGTTTGCCCCCAAGAAAAACCGCGATCTGCTCGATCTCCAGTACAAGAACCTCAACGGCACGCTCTCGCTCTTTGATTCCATCGTGGGCTTTGCCGAACCCGAAAACACCTTCCGCGACAGCGGCACGACCGACGGTGACACCGCCTGGTCCACGGCTTGGGGTAGCGGCTATTATCTGTTCCCCACCACGAACGAAAAGAACGGCGGCTACCGGCGCACCCCAGGCGGCGCGGCGGACTTCAACAAATACGTGGTCAACCCCAACCACTATAGCTTCTTTAAGAACCTCAAGGCGGCGGCCCTCGTGCTGAACAAGACCGACGCCATCATCGCCGGCACCCAGCTCGACGGTTTCGACACCCACAGCAACCAGGGCGGTGTCACCGGCAGCCATCCCGATCTCCAGCGCGTCATCGGCTGGTCCATTTACGCGCTGCAAAAGTACTTCACCACCTACACCGACCGCGCGACCTGGGACAACACCGTGGTCGTCACGCTCTCCGAGTTTGGACGCACCACGCGCATGAACTCCGACCTCGGCACCGACCACGCCGAAGGCAACGTCATGTTCGTCGCGGGCGGCGCGGTCAAGGGCTACGGCGCGGGCAATCCTTCCGGCGTGTTCAACTGCGGCGGCGTGGGCGACTACGCCGGCTCGCCGTGGAACACCGGGTTGAATGGCTCCATGTTCGGCGTCAGCGGCAGCTACCTCAAACGCAACACCGACTACCGCTCCGTGCTCGGCGAGGTCATCCGCAAGCACCTCGGAGCCACGCAGCCGCAACTCAACAAAATCATCACCGGCTACGCCAACAGCGGCGAGCACCTCGACACCGCCGGCCTGTCCTCCGTGGACGGCACGCAAGTCCGGGGCGAAGTCGGGATTTTGTAGTAGAGTTCTGCGTGCGGAAAACTTCGTTCCTCTCACGAACCGGCGCGGCGCTGGCAGTCGGACTGCTGGCCGCCGCGCCGGTTTTTGTTCGCGCCGATCTCGTCCAGATTTTTCCGAGCAAGGACGCGACGCTCATCGGCTTCAAGCCGGACAACTCGCTGGGCGGCGCGGGCTGGTTCACCGCCGGCACCACGCAGAACGGCCAGACCAACCGGGCGCTGCTCCAGTTCGACATCGCCGCCGCCGTTCCCACCAACGCCCACATCATCGGCGCACAGCTGAACATCACGGTCACGCGCGTGCCCGCCGACGCGCAGACTAACTCCACCTTTTCCCTGCGGCGCGTCTTGCGCGACTGGGGCGAGGGTGCCGGTTCACCTTTCGGCTCGCCCGGTCAAGGCGTGCCCGCCGCGACTGGCGACGCCACCTGGAACCACCGCTTCCACGGCACGACCAACACCTGGGCCATTCCCGGCGGCGCGGAGGGGATTGATTTTTCCGAGACGATCAGTGGCGCGGCGGAGATCGCCGAGACCCAAGCCACGCCCTACGAATTTCAAAGCACGCCCCAGATGGTCGCCGACTTGCAAAGCTGGCTGAACGATCCCGCCACCAATTTCGGCTGGCTGCTCAAGAGCGAGTCCGAGACGGATCACTTCACCGCGCGCGGCTTCGGCTCGCGGGAACTCGAAGACCCTAACGTCTCGGCCCAACTCATCATCGACTACGCGCCCGCCCCGCAAATCGCCACTCTCCTCGTCAGCAATCGCATCGACCTGACCTTCTCAGTCGCGCCCGGCGGCACCTACCGGGTGGAAAAACTGGACGCACTCAGCCTGACCAACGCCTGGACCACGCTGACCAATCTCGGCTACCAGTACTTCCACAACTCCGTCACCGTTTCCGATTCGACCGCCGGCCCCCGGCGCTTTTACCGCGTCCGCATTGACTGAGATCCTGTCTGAATATTCCAAAGCCCGGTGCGGGGCGCGGGCGTCTCGCCCGCGTGTTTTCAGAACTATCACGGGGCTTCGCGCGGACGAGACGTCCGCGCCCCGCAAAACAACTTTGCGCCTTCGCCCCTTTGCCGGAGAATCCCGCGCATGAAAAAATCTGCGCTGTCGCAACTCGCCCGTCGCACGCCCGAGCCAGCCATCTCGTGGCTCATGAAGCTCTCGCTCGAACATCCCAAACTCATCTCGCTCGCCGCTGGCTTCACCGACAACGCCTCCCTGCCGCTCGAAACTGCGCGCGGGTTGATCGAAGACATTCTCGCCACGCCCGCCCAGGGCCGCCCGGCCTTGCAATACGGCAGCACCATCGGCGATCCGCTCTTGCGCGAACTCACCGCCGCGCACCTCCAGCAGTCCGATGGAGTGCGCCACGCCCGCATCCACGCGCCCGCCCGCACCATCATCACGCACGGTTCGCAGCAGTTGCTCTACATCACCACCGAGGCGCTGTGCGATCCCGGCGACATCGTGCTCGTCGAAGACCCGACCTACTTCGTTTATCTCGGCATCACCCAGAGCCACGGCCTGCGCTGTCGCGGTGTGCAGCTTGATGAAGACGGGATCAACCTCGCGCATCTCGAAGGCGTGCTCGAAGAATTGAAACGCAGCGGCGAGCTGCCCCGGGTGAAGATGCTGTACCTCGTCACCTATTTTCAGAATCCCACCGGCCGCACCACCACCTTCGCCAAGAAGCAGGCCGCGCTCGCCCTGCTCGCCCGCTACGAACGCGCCGCCGGCCATCCCATCTACCTGTTGGAGGACGCCGCCTACCGCGAGTTGCGCTTCACCGGCCCGGACGAACGCTCCGCCCTCGCAGCGGATTTTCCCGACCGCGTCCTCTACGCCGGCACCTATAGCAAACCGTTCGCCAGCGGGGCGCGCGTCGGCTTCGGCATCCTGCCCGAACCGGTCTTTACTGCGGTGGCGCGCATCAAGGGCAACCATGATTTCGGCACCGCGAATCTCTTGCAGCAACTCCTCTCCCGCGCCCTCGCCACCGGTGCGTATGCGAAGCATCTGCCCGTGCTGCGCGCTCGCTACGCCGCCAAGTCCGCGCGCATGACTGCTGCGGTCAGGAAACATTTCCCCGCCGCCGTGCAATGGGCCGAACCGCGCGGCGGCCTCTACGTCTGGGCGAAATTACCGGCGCGCGTGAAGTCCGGCGCGAAGTCCAAACTCTTCCAGACGGCGCTGAAGCAGAACGTCATCTATGTGCCCGGTGAACTCTGCTACGGCGAGGACACAGCCCGGCGCAAACCCAACTGCGAGATGCGCATCAGCTTTGGCGGAGCGAAGGACGCAGACATCCCGGTGGGTATCGAACGGCTGGGGCGCGTCATCGCAGAGCAGTTGTAGCGGACGGCGCGGCCTGGAAATGTGGGTCAGGCTTCCAGCCTGACGGTTCGGGCGGCATCCCTGCCGCCCGTTCCAACGTGGGGCGTGCGAAGGCGAGAAGACCTGAACACGGGGCAGGGATGCCCCGTGAACCGTCAGGCTGGAAGCCTGACCCACGCTGGTCGGCCTGTCACTTTTCATCACACCCTGCCGAGTCCGCGACATTGCCAAGCGGCCACGGGTCGGCATGATGCGCCCATGACTCACCGGATACATCGGATCGCAGCCACGCTGGTCATGCTTTGGATCGCGACGATGACGACCGTCGCGGCGCAGCCCAAACCCACGCGCGTCCCGCCGCCGGGAATCCCCATCTCGGAAAAGGATCGAGCCGAATTGCGCGCGGGTGACAACGCGTTGGCGAAGGAGATCAGCGGGCTGCGGTCAGCGAAGAGAAGCGATCTCCTGCCCGACGTGGAAATTTTCCACAAGGCCGTGGACTGGGCGCTGCGCTACGACGAGTTCTACCGCAGCAACGAAGTGGGCCTCGCGCGCACGTTGCTCAAGACAGGGATGGAGCGGGCGCAGCAATTGCGCGAAGGAAAGCCCGCGTGGCTCACCGCCACCGGCCTCGTGGTGCGGGGATACATTTCCAAGATTGACGGCTCGGTGCAGCCGCTTGGCCTGGTGGTGCCTGCGACCTACGCCTCAGACAAAATCAAACGCCGCCGCCTCGACGTGTGGCTGCACGGACGCGACGACAAACTGACCGAGTTGAAATTCATCTCCGACCGCATGAAATCCTACGGCGATTTCGCGCCCGCCGATGCGTTTGTGCTGCATCCCTACGGCCGGTATTGCAACGCCTTCAAGTTTGCCGGCGAGACGGATGTGTTCGAGGCAATGGAGCAGGTGAAGAAATTTTATCCCATCGACGACCAGCGCATCGCGCTGCGCGGCTTCTCGATGGGCGGCGCGGGCGCGTGGCATCTCGGCGCGCATCATCCCGACGTGTGGGCCGTGGTGTCGCCGGGCGCGGGCTTCGCGGAGACGGCGGAGTATCAGAAACTCGGCACGAACCGCGCGAAGGTTCCGGC
>JAYVWQ010000153.1:0-3685 GCA_043785945.1 Akkermansia sp. | reverse complement strand
GATTTTGACCTTAACTGAGAACGGGATTGTTCGGATCTGGGAAGTGCCACGAGTGCCCGTGCCCGTGCCGACCTGGCTGCCGCGGCTGGCCGAAGCGGTCGCGAGCCAGCGCCATGTCGATGCGGAAAAGACAAAGTCAGTCTCGGCGGACGAACTGCTCGCTGTTCGGGACGAGTTGCGAGCCAGCACCGCAAGCGATGCCGCCACGCAGTGGGGCCAATGGTTCTTCGCCGACCGCGGCACGCGCACGATTTCGTCGCGCTCAACCGTCACGATTCCTGCGTATGTCGCCGGCCTGATCCAGCAAAACGGTATCGCTGAACTGGAAGAAGCCGTGGATTTGGCACCGACGAACGCGCTCGCTCTGGCGCGACTGGCGCAGCGAGTGGCCTCGACCTGCCTCACCAACACGGCCCGATTCAGCGAGGCGGACTGTTGCAGCCGCCGGGCGTTGGAACTCGCGCCTGCCAATGCCGAGGTGAGGATGATTCGCGCGGTGGTTCTGCAAAAGATTGAAGCCGCCCAGACCTTGCCACGTCCGACTCCGCGCTAACCGCAATTATCTTCGTAAGAGTTCACTCCGCTTCCTGTTGTAAGCGTTGTAACGAATAGGCCGCGCCGCGAATGCGGAAGGCGGCCGCAGCAACAACGCAGCATTTGACGCAGTAAAAAACAAAATGCGAGCCGGTCGGTTCGCGGGAGAAAACAGAATGAAAAACACAAACTCAATCATCAGCTTGGTCAAGCGGGGGCTGGTGCCTTCGCTCGTCCTCGTCGGCGCATTGGCCGGGACCACGGCGGCCCACGCGCAATCACTCACCCTCGCGGCCACGAATCTCTTCGGCGGCGCGGGCGACCAGCGCGCCACGGCAGTCAGCGTCGCAGGCGGCGCGTTGTATTTTTCCGGAGTGACCACAGCCAACGCCGGCGATGGTCTGGTGGGCCGCTATGCCTTGCCGATGGCGAATAATGTCGCGCCGGTTTGGAGCACGCTCTGGCCGGCATTAACCGACGGGGATGACTTCCAGGGCGTAGCGGCTTCCTCAGAGGGGGTCTATCTCGCGGGCAGCAGTGTTCAACGCACGAGCGATACCGTTGGGGGCAAGGAGCAGAAAGCCATCACAGTAAAATTTCCGCTGACGGGTGCGACGGGCGGCGGCTTTGGAGGCTCGATCTGGGACCGGCAAACGCCCGCCGCGCCGGGCGCTTTTGCTTACGGAGGGTTTGAATATTTTTTTGCGTCGTTGGTGACGGTGGAAAGCGGCAGCACGTTCGTTTATGCCACGGGCGCGGGACAAATAAATGGTGTCACGCGGCGGCTTTTTGTTTCCAAACTCGACACGAACGGTGTTGTCCTTTGGACGCGGGACGATTCGGCCACCACCGTCGGCTCCTACAGCGATGGTCGTGGACTCGCGGCGCTCAACGGAAATATTTACGTCGCCGGTCGCAACGACGGTACCGGCGCCAACCAGGGGCATCTGCGCAAATACGACGCCAGCGGGAATCTGATCTGGTCGCGCAGCGCGGCGACCGGCTCCTATATGGGCGTGACGGCTCTGGGCGCAGCGATTTTCGCGGTGGGCCAGGCAGGGTCTGGCGCGAGCGCAAATTTTCTGGTCGAGAAATGGGACGAGGCGGGAAATCTGGCCTGGTCCCGACAGTATGATCGCAACAGCGCGGAAGATATTCTGACCGGCGTAGTGGCGCTCAACGGTCGAATTTACGCTGTCGGATCGACGCGCGGCACGACGGCGGGCGGCGCGGACGCGGTTTTGCTCGACATCGATCCGGCGAGCGGCAATTTGCTTTCGACGACTCTTTACGGAGGGGCGCAGGATGACATCGCTAACGGCATCGCGACCGACGGCGCGAGTCTTTACGTCGTGGGCGAGACGCGCAGCTTCGTCGGCGGGGGCAACACCGCCGGCCAGAATGACGCCTTCGTGCTGCGCTACACCGTGGCTCCCTCTTTGGTTTCGCTCACGGTGACTCCCACCAATCGCGTCATCGGCGTGACGAGCAATCTCCAGTTCACCGCCACGGGAACCTTCAGCGACGGTTCGTCGAGCACGCTGACTTCCAGTGGAAATACCTGGACGAATGGAGCGGCGATTCCAACCGCGAGTTACGGATTGGGCGGAGCTTTTGTGAGCGGCAAATTCTACGCCATCTCCGGCTTCGCCACGGCGCGACTGGGAATTTATGACCCGACGCTCAACACTTGGACGACGGGCACTCCCCTGCCTGCCGACACCGGCTTTAACTTGCGCCAATATGCGGGCGTCGCGGTTCTCAACGGGAAAATTTATGTGGTCGGTGGCGACACGGGAGGCAGCGGCGACCGGGCCACACTTTTGCGGTATGATCCGGTGGTCAACAGTTGGACTACTCTTGCCCCCATGCCATTGGGAGCCCGTTGGGGGCTGGGCGCGGCGACGCTGAACGGAAAAATCTATGCCGTCGGCGGTGTGAGCGGAAGCTCAACCTACCTCAATCGAGTCGAGGAGTATGACCCCGCCAGCAATACTTGGACGACCAAAGCTTCGATGCCGACGGCTCATTTTGTCGCGTTGGTTGGAGCAATCGGCGGAAAATTGTATGTTGCTGGTGGTTCGGATGCGTCCGGCCCACTGAGTTCTACTCACGTTTACGACCCGAGTTTGAACACCTGGTCCACCAATGCCCCGATGCCGTTCACTGGTAACGGCGACGGCGTGGTGCTGAATGGAAAACTGTTTTCCATTGGAGCCGGGCCGAGTCCGGAACAGCGAGTCTTCGCGTTTGACCCGGCGTTGAATGCATGGAGCACCAATTTTGCGCCGCTGCCGACCGGCCGCCGTCAGATGGCCGTGGCGGCGGATGAAGCAAGCGGTAGAATTTTTGCCGCCAGCGGATACAACAGCACCTACTCCACCGCGCTCGAAATTTTCACGGCACCCAATGAAGTCATTTGGAGCAGTGGCAGCCCGGCGGTCGCCAGCATCAATGCAAACGGTCTGGCCACGGGCGTGAGCGTCGGCAGCAGCACGATTACGGCGACGGCGGGCATCCTGGCCGCGAACACCACGCTCTCCGTCGTCGCCCAACCCGCGATCACGAACCAGCCCATGAACGCGACGGCGGCGGCGAACGGCATGGTGACGTTGAGCGTCGGCGCGACGGGCGGCGGTCTGTCCTACCAATGGCGTTTGAACGGCACGAACCTCGTCGGCGCGACTGGCGCGACGCTGACCTTGAACAGTCTCAACGCGGGCCAGGCCGGGGTCTATTCCGTGGTCGTGAGCAACGCGGCGGGGATGATCACCAGTTCCAATGCCACGTTGAGTCTCCTGAGCCTGAACATGTATGCGGGCCTGACCATCGTCGGCGCGGTGGGCGGCAACTATCAAATCGACTACCGCAACGACCTCAACAACACGAACTGGTTCAACCTCACCAACGTCGTGCTGCCGAGCAGCCCGTATCTCTTCATCGACACGGCTTCACCGCAATACCCGCGCCGGTTTTATCGCGCGGTGCTCCTGCCGTGAGAAACAAACGTCTGCTCAGATGAGCAGATGGCGGGCTTTGGTGCCAATCTGTGGGCGTGCCAAAGCCCGCCGATTTTTTTGTCGGCGGCAGACCTTGGAGGAATGGCTTGTCCGTCGGGCAGTCAACGATTGGCCTCGGCTGCTTTCGCCAC
>JAYVWQ010000152.1:0-6325 GCA_043785945.1 Akkermansia sp. | reverse complement strand
GTAGGGCACGAAATTCACTTCGCCCGGCACGCCGCCCGGCAGTTCGTTCGCCACCACCATGTAATCGGCGGTGGCCAGCACGAAGTCGGGATGCGGAACGCGCAGGTCTTTGCCATCCACGAGGTGCAAACGAAACGGTTTGAACGGACTGACGTGAATCAGGGAACGAATGTCTTTCTGCCTCATGCCCGGAACCCTACCCACCACGCATGAAAACGGCAAGCCACACGCCTCACTTCGCCGCGCCGGTTTTCGGCGGCAGCGGGTGCAGTTTCAACACGCCCGCGAGCGCATCGAACTCCGGGTCTTTGTGGACGAGCGTGGCGTGGAGCCGCAGCGCAGTCGCGGCCACGAACGCATCGGCGAAAGAAATTTTGTGCGCGGCCTTCAACTTCGCGGCCTCGCCGCAGAGCGCATCGTCCGAGTGGTGCCATTTGACGGGCAACGCCTTGAGGTCAGCCAACCGCTGGCGGGCGATTTCCTCGCCTTTTGCCTGGCGCGTGATGTATTCGACTTCGGTGAGACTCACGAACGAGGCGTGCAAATCAACCTCGCCCGCCAACGCGTCCGTGATGAAATTTTGCACCGTGTCCGCACCGGGTTCTTCGCCCGTCAAGGTCAGAAACGCCGAAGTGTCGAAGACCACGACATCAGCCACGGGCGCGCTCCTTGGCCCGATCGACCAGCAGTTTGGCCAGCAAACCCTTGCCCTTGTCCGCGCCGCGCAGCCGTTTCAACGCCTCCCGTTGACGCGCCTCGGTGCGAGAGGCCACTTGATCACGCACGAGCACCTGCTCGTCGGGCGCGAGCTTCTCAAACTCGTCCAAAAACTTGGTGGCTGTCGCAGTCATGGCCGGAAATTAACGCGCGGACGGTTGGAGAGCAAGACCGGCGCGCTCCTTGGCCCGCTCGTCCAGCAGCCGGTTCAACAATCCGCTCCCGGCGTGACGCGACTGCATCTCGCGCAACTTCGCTTGTTGCTCCTCCCACTGGCGCTGGCGTTCCTCAAGTTGCAGGAGTCCATCGCGCACCTGCTCCCGATCTTCCGGCGGCAACGCCTTGATCTGTTCCAGAATGGCCTCAGCCTTTGTGCTCATGGCCTGAACGCTACCCACCACGCATGAAAACGGCAAGCATCCCGCCTTCGCTCAACGCCGCGCCGATGGGGAACCAGCGGAGAAGATTTGCCGCGAGAGAACGCAGGGAACGCAGAGGCAGCGGGGCGAGGAATTTTTTCTTGGCGGGCGCTATTTCGATGTGGCCCTGGCTGGTTCTGCTGGTGCTGCTGGCAAATGGGGGCGCGTTGCGTGCGCAAACCACCAACGGCCTCTGGGGATACTGGAGTTTTGACAATGGCACGGCCACTGACTTGAGTGGCAATTCTCACCACGGAACCACTAACGGCGGAATTAGATCGGTGCCGGGCAGAGTCGGCTCCGGCTTCGAGTTCAATGGGACGAACACCTTCATTGATTTGGGCAACCAGCCACGATTCATAAACGTGACGATTTCGGCCTGGATCCAAATTGGAACGAATTCCGCCACCAGTGAAATCGTGGATCACCGTGCCGGTTACGAGCCAATGAGCCTTTACCTGTCGGACGCAGGCGGGTTGCATTTCAAGGCATCCTACCACGACAGCCCTTCACTAAATTTTGTGTATCGAGAAACGCATGTCACAAACACGAACACTCCATTGCCCGGCAAGTTCTACCATTTGGCCATGACCTACGACGGGAGCCGCCTTCGGCTTTACGAAGGTGGGCAGTTGGTTGCCGAGTCTCTCACCGAAACCGCAGGTGGGTACAACTCAACTCTTCCGTTGAACCTGCCGTTGCTAATCGGTGCTCAGACTCCCGGTCAATATCACTTCAAGGGCGTGATCGATGAGGTTCGCATCTACAGCCGTGCCCTTTCAAATTCGGAGATCCGTTCCTTGCTCGGGCCGGTTATTACCAACCAGCCTCATCACACGTTTGTCCTGGCTGGAAGCACTCCCACACTTTCAGTTCAGGCCGTGAGTGAAACTCCGTTGAGCTACCGATGGCGCTTCCATGGAACCAATTTGAGTGACACGACCGTTTACTCAGGCGCGTTCACTTCAGAACTCGTCATTTCAAATGTCCAGCCGGCTCAAGTTGGATTTTACTCCGTTCTTGTGTCAAACATCGCCGCCTCGGTTTCGAGTTCCAATGCGTTCCTCACGATCTCGGTCCCTGGCATTGACGACGACGGAGATGGCCTGAGCAACACGGATGAACTGCGGTTGGGAACCAACCCGTTCTCACCTGATTCGGACGGCGACACCCTTACTGACCATGCCGAGTTGTTCATCTATGGGACCAATCCACTTTCCACAGATACGGATGGAGACGGGATGACAGACGAATGGGAAATTGCGAACGGCTTGAACCCGCTCGTGGACGATGCGGGTGACGACCTCGATCTCGACAGGGTGAGCAACCTTCAAGAATACCAGAACCGTGGACTCGGCTACCGTCCGGCCCGTGCGGATTCGCTCGGTGACGGACGGAACGATTACGAACGGCTTTACGGCACGCAGACGAACCGCTTTTACTACGACCGCACCGACCGGCTCGTGGGCGCGGACTACAATCGCGGCTCGAACGGCTTCGCCATTGGCTACGTTTATGACGGCAACGGCAATCTGCTCCGCCAGAAGAATCTCGCCCGTGACGCCAACCACAACGGCCTGCCGGACCTGTGGGAATTCCTTCACGGACTCACCAACAACGCCAGCACCTACGCCGACTCAGACGGCGACGGCTGGACGGATTATCAGGAGTGGAAAGCAGACACGAGTCCCACAAACTTCACGAGCCGCCCGGGACTGCTCGACAATCCCGGCCTAAACATCGCTTCGCTCACATTGCCATTCACGCCGAGCAACTTCGTTGTCGGTGTGGGCCAACTCGACGGCTCGGGCGCAGAGGAAATCGTCATCGGCGCAGACGGCAATCCGGGCACGAACACAAACTTTCTACTCGTGCTGACACAGGGACTGACAAGCTGGTCAACACAGCGAGTGGATGTGGGGTCATTCGGGATTACTTCCGTATCCATCGGACAAGTTACCAACCGCTCGGGAGTGGCGATTTATGTCGGACTCCGCTCGTTTGGCGGGACAGGCAGAATTTCCGAGTTTCTGAACGTCGGTGGTGTCTGGCAATCAAACGCAGTGGTGAACTCGACGAACGGGAGCGCGTTTGTTCTCGGCTGTCGTGATGCTCGTTTGCTCGGGCGTCTGGCGAGCACAAATGCTCCCGAGGGCGCACTGCTCGGCTTTCAGTGGATCGGAACCAATTGGGTGACCTCGGTTCTCGATGCCAGCGAATCGCATCGGGGGCTTGGAAGAATGGAGACGATTGGCACCAACGCTCTGGGGACGATGCGACTGCTGGACAATGGTGGAGTCATGTTTAGCCGCGTGGCATTGCAGAACCTTCTGCCGACCAACGCGGTTTATCGGCCAGTGACGGGTAAATGGTATTTTCCAACGCCCAGTGCGATCACATGGTTAAGCGCCCAAGCCTACGCGCGTTCGTTTGGCGGTAATTTGGTCACCATTGAAAGCGGGGAGGAGGACGCATGGGTGCGAGCAAGCTACCAAGGTTCACTTTGGAATGGACTGAACTGTGACCCAACGAACGATCCAATAATTCGGGCGAACTGGAAATGGATCAGCGGTTCTTTATCGCAATACAGGAATTGGGCGGGCAACCAGCCGAACGGTTTAAACGAGTATTACAACTTCCTCGATCCAGGCGGCACATGGAACAACACGGATGCCACCGATACGGCCATCGGGATCGTTGAAGTTCGCGAGGACTCGCTGAAACAAATCCTCCCGGAGCCATCGGCGGCAACTCGCCTGCTGTCACCGGGCTGGTCGCTGGCGTCTGGAATTCTGCGGACAGGCCCGTCAAACGCAGCGTCCGTTTTGTATTCGTTCATTGACGACAAGAATACCAACCGCGCGGTGAACCTCGGAGACGAGTTCGTGACCAGCGAATACTTCGTGAGCGGCACGAACGTGAGCTTGCTGACGCTTGCACGCCAGCCCGTCGCGTCGTTCTCGTCAGTGCAGAGCTATGGCCTGGCTTCCGTGAATTTCCTGAACCAGAGCAACGAAGTGTTCTTCACCGGCGAGCCGGATGGCCAGGTCTTCGCGTGGACGGCGACAGGTTCCACGAATCCCTTGCAGCGCCAGTTGTTCAGCGCTCAATACGCGGGCAAGGGATGGCACGCGCTGGCGGCAGTGAAGACGTTTGCCTCGGGCGAAGGCTTGGCGGGCTTGCTCGTTGATCCTGTGACGCCGAACAGGTGCGATGTGATTTTTTGGCCGCCGCAAACGCAGTTGCCCCAAGCGGCAAGTTTCCCCCAGACCGCGCCATTGGCCCGCGTGCTGCCAACCCCGTCGAGCGGCGGGAACTTGGCGAATGTGCGCGTTAGAATTTGGGATGCGGAGGGGAACGCCTCGCTGCCGCTGCTGCAATTCTCGCCGAACACAACGAACTGGTTCGATGTGACGAACATCCTGACGGTGGATGGCGCAGCTTACTCGCTGGCCACGCGGGTGTCGGCGTTGCCCGGCGGCTCTGAACACACGCTGGTTTGGAACGCCGGGGCCGCGTTCCCGTCAGGCGTCACGAACATTTTCCTGCGGACGCGGGCGAAGGACATTTCGCTGCTCGGCGATTGGTCGGAGCCGATGCCCTATCAACTCACCCTCACGCTAGACTCGGACGGGGATGGTTTGCCCGATGATTGGGAGATCGGCGCGTTTGGAAACATCACCGCGCAAAACGGCGACGGCGACGCGGACGGCGACGGGTTCAAAAATTCTTACGAATACCTGGCTGGCACGAATCCAAACGATCCGACGTCATCGTTGCGCATCACCCTCGTCCAGCCCGTGCAGGCAGGTCTCCGCCTCGACTGGATGAGCGGCACGAGCGGTGTTCAAGTCCTGCAAAGCCAACTGGGCTTGGGCACGAACTGGTTCAATCTGTTCAGCAAAACAGGCGGCCTGGGCGGCACCCAAACCTTCACCGTCACGAATTTGCCCCCGACCGGGTATCTCGAGGTGTTTCGCATCAAATTCGACCGTTGAAGTCGTGGTTTCGTATTACAGGTGACTGTTGCCGTGGCCCACGTCCGTAGCCGGGGGCGGAACGGCAGCCGAGATGGCCAACGGACAGGGTGGCAGCCGGGACGGGCTGCCCCACCTATCGGAGACCCGCCCTCCCCAAATCCGCACTGGACGCGGCAAAGTTGAACTCGGAAACTCCCGCGCATGGCGACCACGTCATTCACCAAAAAAACTCTCGGGCTGGAAGTCGGCGAACCGGCGGTGACCCCGCCGCAGGGGAATCCTGAGACGGCTTTTGTCAAAAAGCCCAGGCTCGTCAGCGGCAAGTCCCGCAAGCGCGACATTCCCGAGGGTCTTTGGACCAAGTGCCCCAAGTGCGCCACCATGCTCTACGACAAGGAGCTGGATGAAAATCTGAAGGTCTGCCTCAAGTGCGGCCATCATTTCCCCATCGGCTCGCGCGAGCGCATCCATTCGCTGGTTGAAACCTGCTCCTTCGAGGAGATGGACGCGGACATGGAGAGCGTGGACGTCCTCGCCTTCACCGGCGCGGCCAGCTACACGTCCAAGCTCGCGGCCTACACCAACAGCACGGGCTTGAAGGACGCGGTCGTGACCGGCATCGGAAAAATCCACACTCAGCGCGTCGGACTGGGCGTGATGGACTTCACCTTCCTCGGCGGCTCAATGGGTTCGGTGGTGGGCGAGAAGCTCACGCGCATGATCGAGCTGTCCACGGAGAAGGGTTTGCCCGTCATCATCATCTCCACCAGCGGCGGGGCGCGCATGTACGAAGGCATGTTCAGCCTCATGCAGATGGCCAAGACCTGCGCCGCGCTGGCTTATCATGCGAGGGCCAAGCTGCCCTTCATCTCCGTGCTGGTTGATCCTTGCTACGCCGGGGTCATGGCCAGCTATGCGAGCGTGGGCGATCTGATTCTCGCCGAGCCGGCGGCCAAGATTGGCTTTGCCGGGGCGCGTGTGATCAAGGACACCACCCAGGCCGAATTGCCGCCGGGCTTTCAGACGGCTGAATTCCTCCTCGACCGCGGCCTCATCGACGCCATCGTGCCGCGCCAGGAGATGAAGGAGCGGCTCGCCATGTATCTCGATTTCCTCATGGCTGGACGGAACGCCAGCGCAGCGGCGTGAGGCGGGGCAGGGTGCTGCGAAAGCCATTTCCAGTCTTTACACCCGGCGCGCTGATTCACA
>JAYVWQ010000151.1:0-4097 GCA_043785945.1 Akkermansia sp. | reverse complement strand
TTGCAGCCCCCAGCGTTTGCGATACTCCTCGTCCCACTTGGCCTTGTAGGTGGCGATCTTCGGCTCGTCGGGCGGCACTTCCTTGAAGACCAGTTCGCGAATGGGAAAAACTTGGAGGCGATGATTGCCCAGGAGGCTCACGTAAAACTCGCGACCCTCGATGTATTCCTCGGCGATGACGTCGTTGTCGAACTTCTCGTGGATGAACTGCACGCGTTCCTTGAACTGCTCATCCGTCTCCACGAACGAAGCCTGTGAAATGCCGAGCGACGCCTCCTCCTTGAGCGGCTTGATGAGGATGGGGAACCGCAGCCGCGCGGGCCGCACGATGCGCTTGCCGCGCGCGATGGTGACGAAAGCCGGCGTGTGGATGCGATGATAGCTGAGGATTTTTTTGGAAATGCCCTTGTGCTTGCAGAGCGTCAGCCCGGTTGAGCCGCAGCCGGTGAAGGGCACGCCGTGCATGGCCAGGAAAGACGCGATGTGCTGGTCGAAGGCCCGGTTGTTTTTGAACTGGTCGGCGAGGTTGAAGATGATGTCCGGCTCGAAGCTCTGGAGCTTTTGCCGCAACAGATCGAGGTCGTCGAAGATGGCCAGATGCGCGGTGGCATGGCCCAGTTCGGCCAGCGCTTGCAGGACATTGGCCTCGGTTTTCCAATCGTCGGTCTGCAACTCCGCGCTCAGATCCTGATCGAGCGTGGTGGGCGCGATGGCGTCGAAGAGAGCGAGGACTTTCAGTTTCTTTTTCACGGGTGACTTCATTTGGTCCGCTTGAATTTGCCGGTGAACAGATGGTTCATCACCAGCGTGGTGATGTAGGCGGACACTTGCAGGTTTTGTTTCGGGTCGGCGGCTTTGACGAACAGATCCAGCTTGTCGCACCGGGCAATCAGCCGGGCCAGCAGACTGTTTACCCGGAATTTTTTCTCCTTGGTCCACTGGCAGACCGAGTCCATCAAGGCCCGCCGCTGCTGGCGCAGATACTTTGACGCCTTGACCCGGCCCGCGACTTCCGCGCCCGCATCGAAGAGTTGGCGCAAATCGTTGTCGTAAAAATCTGGGAAGGAATCCTCGTAGTGCTTCCGCTTCCGCGCGTAATGAATCTTGAGTTTGACGTTGAGGCAGTCGTGATCAGCCACGCGATATTCCGGCTGATGCGTGGCTGGCTGGCCCGCGATGGAGCGCATCAGCTCGTCCATGTATTCGAGCTTCTGCAATGCCTTCCAACCTTTGTATTTCTCGCGCCAGTCCAGCCCCGGCGTGAGCCACACGGCAAAGGTTTCCGCGAAATCCTCGTCGGGATGGCTCTGGGCATACCAGTCGTCCAAATGCACCACGTAAGAATGGCTGTACGGGCGCGGACGGTAAAACGTCGGCGTCTCTTCGCTGGAGGTCAGGCCAAAGGTGCGCTGCCATTTCCGCTTTTTGAAAAGCTGGTATGCGTAGGCGTAGGCGTGCGCGGTCTCGTGCCGCATCAGCTTCATGAACCACTCCGGCGTGTCGCCCTCCACTTCGAGAATGATCTTCCGCTCCAACTGCCGCAGCCGGTCGTGCGTGAGGAAGAAGGGGACAAAAATCGCCGGAATGCCGACCGGCACAAACCACTCGTCACCGACGTGGCAGGGCGGATGGAAGACCAGACCCTTTTGCGAAAGCTCATCGTGGAGTTGCTGCACCAGCGGTTGCAGCACGGTGCCCTCGATCTTGAGACCCAACTGGGAAATCCGTCGCTCCAGCAACTCGTCGTCGCTGAGGCTGACCCAGTCGGGAATTTCCATCGGCCAAAGGTAAGGGGCCGGGCCAAAGGATCACAAGCCCGGTGCCAAAGCCCACTATTTCAAAGTCTGCAGGTATGCCTGAATGTCTTCCAACTCCTGCGGGCTGAAGATGTCGCCCATCGGCGGCATCGGGGACATGGTGAGGGATTCAAAACCCTTCGCCAGCACCTTGCTCGGCTCCAGCAGGCTCTCGCGGATGTAAGCCCGCGTGCCGCGCGTGGCTATGCCGTCGAGCGCCGGGCCGACCGTGCTGCCCTGGCCTTTGAGCGAGTGGCAGAGAACGCAGGCGGCCACATGCTTGTGGAAAATGTCGTCGCCGCGTTTCACGTCGCCGGCGATCTGCTTGCCCGCCGTGTCGTCTATAGGCAGTAACTCGCATAGCTTCACGTCATCGAAGTAACCGTCACCCACGGCGACGTGCAGGATGTTGATGCTCGTCTGGGTCGTGTTCCCGCTGTTGTAGTCCAATTCCACCAGCGTCCAGTCCGTGTCGCCGCGCGCCGCGCGTTCCGTCTCCGCGCGACCGAGATGATCGTTGAAACCGATCTTGCCGCGCAACGCATGACCCTTCACCCAGCCGGAGAGACGGTACTGCGTGTTCGGCTTCAAGGTCACATCGGCGTAAAGGCTGGTGTCGGCGTTGTCGCGCGTGATGCAGCGCAGGGCCCGGTCGCCGCCGTGGACGTTTTCCGCGCCGCTCACGACGTTCCACTCCGCGCCCGCCGTGCCGGGGGCGTTGTTGTAGTCGCGGCGCTTCCAGCCTTCGGGCAACCCAGTGGCAGTCACGATTTCGAAGCCGGGATTGGGCAGCAGGTTCGGGCCTTCCTTGTAGGTGTCCGTCTTGTGCTTCTTGGCCAGCAGGCGGCTGGCGTCGCTCAACCATTCATCGGAACGGCTGGCCGGATTGCGCGCGATGCTGGCGACCACGCTCTGAATTTCTTTCGTGGTGGAAAACTCAGCCAGCTTCACAAACGCGGCGAGCTTCGTGATCGGGTCGGGATCACTGATCACGCCCGCGCTGAAGAAGACGGACTTGCCACGATCATTCGCACTGATGGCGCGGGTGGCATTGCGACGCAGCGGAGAAGACGCGCTGGCAAGCGCGGTCTTGTGCGTGGCGTCGTCGAGCAGGCCCAAACCTTGGAGCGTCCAGAGCGCATGGATGGCGGCGACACCGGAATCTTTCGCCGTCACAATTTTCTTCAACGACTCCGCCGCGTCGGTCTTCTGGCCTTCCACCAGCAAACGCTGGGCGGTGAGACGCCAGAACTGGTTGTCGCTGCCGAGGGCTTTCACGAGCTGGTCCGTCGTCGCGCCTTGGAGTGAAGTGATGGCCGGCTTCTGCGCCTTGTTCCAGACCACGCGGTAAATGCGACCGCGCACATGGTCGCGCAAATCATTCTCATGCGCGCCGCCCACGCCGGTCTTGGCCTTGTAACCGCCGCGCTCCACAGTAGGCGTGGGGTTGTGCTGGATGATGAAATTCTGCCAGTCGGAGAACCACACCGCGCCGTCCGGGCCGACTTCGGAAAACACCGGCGACATCCATTCGTCCGTGCTGGCCACGAGATTGAAACCGTCTTTGGCCACATAGCCCGAGCCGCTCGGCTGCACATCCATGAGCGAGATAATCTTCATGGTCGGCTCGCAGATCATGGCCATGCCCTGCATGCGCGGCGGCAAATTCCCCGAGTAAATGAATGCGCTGCCCGCCGCCGCCGTATAGCCGCCCATCACGTCCACCTGCCGGAAGTTCGGCGTGATGGTATGGCACTTGTCCTCGACGTTGATTTTTCGTGCGGTCGTGACGCGCGTGCCCTTCGGCACGACGGAGGCCGGGATGCCGCCGTAAAAAATGGGCGCCCCGTTGGCCGTGCCGCCAAACTGATCCCCGGCGTCATTCGCGCTGTGGCCCCACGAGTTGTTCGAGAACTGGTGGAGAAATTCCAGCGCCGAGCCGTCGGCTTTGAAGCGATAGGTGCCCTGCGCAAACTGCTTCCGCGTCCCGCCCACTTCGCCGTTGTAGCCGGAGTAGCCCACGCAGCCGTAGAGCCAGTTGTCGTAGCCGTAATGCAGGTTGTTCGCCTGCGCGTGGGTATCGCCGATGCCCCAGCCGGTCATAATTTCCTGGCGCACATCAGCCTTGTCGTCGCCGTTCGTGTCCGCAAGGAAGAGAAAGCGCGGGGGCTGCGAGATGATGATGCCGCCCCTGGCGAAGACGAGGCTGGTGGGGATGTTCAAATGGTCGGCGAAGACGGTGAACTTGTCCGCCTTCCCATCACCATCGGTGTCCTCGCAAATCTTGATGCTGTCATTGCC
>JAYVWQ010000150.1:0-18927 GCA_043785945.1 Akkermansia sp. | reverse complement strand
GCCGCCGTAGCGCGAGTTGAAGGCGGCGAGATTGCGCACCACGACCACGCTCGCGCCCGCCGCGAGGTTCGTCACGGCGCTGCCGGTGAAGCTGAAATCGACACCATTGGTCAGGCGCACGCCGAGCAGACTGAGCGTGGAGGGGCCGATGTTTTTCAGTTCAATGAATTCAAACTCATCCACGTTCGTGGCCAGTCCCGGCGGCGGCGGGGCCGGGTGATACATGATTTCTGTGATGCGCAGATACTGCTGCGCGAGGCTGGGCGTGCCGGCGTAATTGGTCGCGGCCACGGCCGTCCCGGCGCGATTCACGAGTTGCAGCGCCTCACCGCGCGCAGAAAGATTTCCCTCGTAGTTGCCCTGTACGAACAGGCCCTGTCCGCCGCGCGGACCGCTGGTGCGGGCGCGGAAGGCGTTCACGTTCGGCGACACGTAAAGCACGGTGTTCGACGGCATGACCACGCCCCCCTTGAACGTGTAGTCAATCCCGCCGGTGATGCGCCAGCCCGTGAGGTCCACGGCGTAGCTGTTCGTGTTGATGAGTTGGATGTATTCCTGATCCTGATTGGCCGAGGACGGATTGTACTCGATGGTCCCGAACTTGATCACGGCATTGGTCGGTTGGGTGCCGAGGTAGGGTCCGCCGTTGGCGGCGGCGAGCGTGTTAAAAATCCAACCGCGCCGCTTGGCAAAATACTCTTTCTTCAAAATGCCGACGGCCACTGCCATGCTTTGGGTGGGAAACCAACTGCCCCATTTGCCGAAGTCCAGCGCCGCGTCCGGCTCGATCTGGGCGGCCAGGTCATCAATGCGTTTCTCGAATTTGAGTGCGAGCGGATGCGTGCCGCTCTTTTGCAGGAACTCCTCCTGCACCGAAGTCCAGCGGCGGCGGAACATCTGGTAAATCTCCGGCACCGCCCACAACGCCTCGGCCACGGTGTGATCCTGGCCGATAAAATCTGCCGCGCCGATGGGCGAGGGCCGGACTTGGAGGTAGATAATGTTCGTCCAAAAAATGTTCGTATCGAAGTAGCCGTTGGTCGCGACGCCGTTGACCGTGAGGAAGTGGAACGTGCGGCCAAAGGTCAGGTCCAAATCCCACGGCAGCATCTGCCACTCCTTGTTGCCCTCGGTGTCGCGGTAGAGGAAATAGTTTTTGTAGTAGCAGCAGTCCTCGTTCTGCACGACTTGGATAGTCGCGAGGAAGTTGACCACCTCGGGCACGTCCACGTTGTCGTAGAGATACTGGCGCAGGGCCGGGCCGCTCAGGGTGCAGCCGTCGATCAATTCCTGGAGGTCGCCGAAGTCCTCGCTCTTGCGCGTTTTCTTTTCCGCCACGCCGGCGTAGGCGTTGTTGAGCGGCAGATAGAGTTTGTAGAAGGCCCCATTCGGATCGAGTCCGGCGCGTTCCAGGAAATTCTCATCGCCCTTTTCCACGAAATGAAACACGCCGTAGAAGACCCCGTTCTGCTGCACGCGCAGCGGGAAGGAGACGTTGGACGGCACACCGGCATTATTAAAAGTCTCGTAGGCCATCGTCTGGCGCATATACGCCTTGTCGGAGATGGGCGAGAGCAGATTGAAGCCGCTGGCGCGAACCTTGTTCCGATCCCAGCGGAATTTCTCCCCCTCGTTCATGCTCACGTCGAGGCTCTGCTTCCAGAAGACGGCGGCGGTGGTCTGGCCGTGCAGGCTGATGAGGACGTTGTCGTAAAATTCCTCGTCGTAAAAAAGTGAGCCGCGCGTGCCGGTGTAGTTCGTGGTCTGCGTGGGAGCCTCGACGAAGACGTGGAGCACGGGCAGGGGATTGGTCAGCGCCGTGTCTTTGATCATGGTGCCGAAGTAGCGCGGTGAATCCTGCGGGTTGGCATACGCAGGCAGACGCGAGGCGTTGGTCAGGGTGTCGGTCGCGTAAATGAAGTAGCGCACCATCTGCCCCGGCTGTGAGGCGGTGGCCGGAATGGTGCCGCCGAATTCGCCGTCGCCCGCCGCGCCGTCGTCGTGTGCGCCGTCGTCGAACATCGCGATGGTCACTTCGTTGCTGAACATGACGCGATAGGTCAGGCTCACCGTTCCCACGGGATTAAAAGTCGGCGTCACGCGCGCCGTGACGCGCAGGTCTGCACTGTCCAGCGGCACCTTGGGTTGATGCCCAGCTTCCTTGATGATGGGACCGAGCGCGCTCGTGCCCGCTCCATTGGCCGCGCCCGGCGTCACGCCGACGAAGTAGCGCGGCGCATTGGTATTCAGCGTCTCGCTCGTGCCCAGCAGTTCGGGCAGGATGAGAAAGTCCGAATCCGCCGAACTCACGTTCAATCCCTGGATGGCCAGCATGTTCGCGCCCGGTTGCAGCAGGCCGAGGTAGGGCGTGAGGTTGAAATCCTGCGCCACGTTCGCCTCGCCATCGGTGCGCGCGGTGGTGGCGGTGGAATTCCAAGTCGGTGCGCCCGGCGCGTTGGCGCTCGCGACCAACTGGCCGTTCAAGTAGGCGATGAAGCCATCGTCGTATCTCATGCGCAAAGTTAGGAACTGGAGCGTGGCCGGGTTGGCCACGTTGAAGGGGAGGCGCAGATAAGCCGTGGCGTTGCTGTTCTGCATCACGCTCTGAATGTTCGAGGTGATGTGCCGCGTGAGCGTGGGCGCCCCGCGAATCACCGCCGTCACGTAGGATCGATCTCCACCGTCGCCGTAGCCGCCGCTCAAACCAGTCGGATCAAGTGCCACATCAATGATGTCCCCGACCTGCAGGTTGGTGATGACCACGGTGCGGGTGTAGAGGTCCGTGGCGTTCCCGGAGATGATGGCCTGATCGCGCTGCGTGCCATTGTGCAGGATGCGTCCGGTCACGCCCGCCCCGGTGCTGTCCGGTTTGGCGATGGTCCAAGTGATCGTAATCTTGCCGCTCACCGTGCTGATCCAGCGGCGGATGACCCAGTGGCGGATGTTATAATTCAGCCCGGTGGGATTCATGATCTCCGGTCCAATTTCATCCAGCGGCGGATTGCCGTTGAACCATTTCCAGCGGTCCTCGTCCCAAAAATTATTCGGCCCGTACGGTCCGTTGTTGCGCGGGAAGGCGACGAAGTTCGAGGTGTAATAGACCGGCGTGTTCGTTGTCGTGCCCTCGAAGTAGTAGCCGTAGAACCAGTTCTTCTCGCCCTGCACGCCGTGGACCGACCAGTCCGCCACCGAGTCGGCCACGACCATGACCGTCGGATCGGTCGTGGTGACGTTCGCGGTGAAAACCGTTCCGTCGCTGGTGCCGTTGTTCGCCGGTCCGGCATCCAGGGCGAAGTCCACCTTGGAGCCAAGCGGCGCGGGCACGGAGATCGAATAGTCCGTGCTCGAGACGTAGGCCGCCTGTTGCAGCACCTCGGTGCCATCGACGAAAATGTGCGCCACCGTCCCGTCGCCCGGCGCGGCCGGCGAGGTGTTGAGCCAGTTGCCCGAAGCCCGGATGACTGCGGAGGGCTGGTTCGTCACCGGCAGATACCAGTAGCTGAGGGTGTAAGTGGAACCGGCGCTCACCGCCACGCTTTGCCAGATGGAATCGGTCTGCGTGCTGCCCGCCGCCGTTGCCACCATGCGCATGGCGCGCGCCCCGGAATGTTTGATGGCCGTGCTCACTGCGGAGCTTCCCATGTTCAAGGTCACGTTCCACGGGACCAACGTCGCTCCAGCCTCGAAGTCGCCGTTGCTGATCAGATTCGCGCCCGACTCGGGCGTCGAGCCTGCCACCAGCTTGATGTCGTCGATGTAACCCTCACCCGCGCCTTGCAGGTAGAGGTAGAGCAAGCCGTTGCCGGCAATCCCGCTCTGCGCCACATACACCCAGTCGCTCGTGTGCGTGATGCGCCCGGCGATGGTGAGCAGCCCGTTGAATTCACTCACGTAGCGGCGCACTGCCCAGTGGTCGGCCAGCGCGCCATTGCCGTTGTTGCCGGTGGGCCGCCCGCCATCGCTGGTCAGGAGCGTGAACGGCGGATCGCCGGCGAACCAGTCCCAAGCCGAGCCGGTCCAGAAGTTATTCGCGTTCCAGCCCCCGCCGCTGTTCGGAAAGGGGATGAACTCGCTGTCCGCATAATTGTCATCGGAGTCGTTCTTCTTGTCCCAATAGCCATAGGACCAACTGTTCTGGCCCTGCGTGCCGGAAAACTCCGTCACCGAATTCGCCAGCGTCATGGGCACGAACGCCGTCACCCCGTCCGTCTCGTAGCCGACGCCGGTGAGGGCGGGAGTCCACCCCGCGTCGTTGAAGCCCGCTGCCGTCCACGACATGCCCAGCGCTCCGTCCACCGGCACCACCACCCGCGCGACCGCCCCGCTGGCGAGGAGCGTGGTCGAGGTCGGCACCACGGAGAGTCCATAGGAGACGCCGCTCACTTGCGGCGGAAAATTGGGTGAGTAAGCCGAAGCCAGCGTGGCTCCGTCGGGCCGCACCAGCGCCAGAAATTCGCCGCTCGCGCCGAGCTTGAAATTCGTGTGCAGCACCGCGCCGGGCACGCGCCGGTTTTTCCCCGAGGCGAACACCACGAGGTAGGCGTTAGGCGGAAGGTTCGTGGCCGGGAAGCGCCACTGCGATAACTGCGACGCCTTGTCCGTCAGAAACCAGCCGTCCAGATTGACGATGTTTGTCCCCGCGTTGTGCAACTCGATCCAGTCCTCGGCACTCCCGTCCTCGTCCAGCAGCGTGCCGTCGTTCACCGCCATGAACTCGGTGATGAGCACATTGTCCGCAGCCTGAGCCGGGGAAAGATGGCAGCCGAGGATGACCGCCAGCCAGCCGAGGATTTGTGTCGCCTTCATAATTGGGACTTGTTCGCTTTGGGAAAAAACGCATGGACTGGATACCGCATGGCGCGCGCATTGTCACCACCCATTCCCGCCAGCAAGGGAGCCTCTGGGGTGCGATGGCAAGCGGCGAACCGTGGAGACCGTGGCGGCCCGCGACTTTAATTGCTTCCGTCTGGTGGTCCGCAGGGCTGGGGTGCGTCTTAAAACTGTTCTTGCGAGCATGAGGTTCTTATTTCCTGGCCCCCCCACAAGGCTGCCGGATTTGAGAACAGGGTCGAAATGCACCCCCATGGCTGCTTCCACGCACAAACTGTTTTACATCAGCGGAGCGCTCTCTATATTTCGCCCTCTGTTGCCGGCGTGGCGGAATTGGCAGACGCGCTAGACTCAAAATCTGGTACTCGTAAGAGTGTGTGGGTTCGACCCCCTCCGCCGGCACCATTAAAATAAGGGGTTTTGTCGAAGTGCTTGACAATTAGTGTCATGTTAGTGACGATGGCGCGCATGAACACGCAAGTTTGTGCTGAAGCCGCGCCTTCCGTTCTCGACCCCGTTCGTCTTCCCAAGAAATGGCCGCACTCCGTTTCAGAGGGTGATTCCACCGTGAAGATTTACCGCGAATCGACAGCCATTCGCGGCACAACCTACCAGAGCTATCTCATTTCGTATTTCGCCAACGGCAAACGCCAGCGGCGGCGGTTCGCGGATTTTGCTGAGGCCAACCGCGAGGCAAAGAAGGTTGCCACGCAGAAAGCGCAAGGCGCGCTCGGAGCAGGCGCGCTCACTGCTGCGAGTCGTGTCGGGCTGGAGCAGGCGTTGACTCTGCTCGCCGCGAACGAAGGCCCCGACAAAGCAACGGCCCCGCGACTCATCGAAATTGTGCGCGACTATGCCGCCGCGACCAGGAACTTGCCCGTCGGCGCAACTTTGGCCGAAGCCGTCGAATTCTTCGCCCTGCGTCACCCGTCGAACATGGCGCGCAGGACCGTGGCCGAAACTGTGGTCGAATTCATCGCCGACCGCCGCAGCGCCGGTTGCTCGGAAATCCATCTCCGCGACATCGACACGCGCCTCAAGAAACAGTTCGCCCTCGCCTTCGCCATCCCGATCAACACCGTGGCCGCGCCCCTCGTGCAGCAATGGATATACGGACTCAAGCACAGCAAGACCAAAAAGCCGGCGGCGGCCCGCTCGAAGGAGAACATGCTTCGCCAGGTCGTCTCGCTGTTTAACTTTGCGCGCCGGATGAAATACGTCGCCACCGACCTGGCTCTGGAGGTCGCGGAAATCCCCACGCCGAAAAAGCAACACGCCGCCATCGGCATCTACACACCGGACCAGATTGAAAAGATGCTCGGCAAGGCTGACTCCGAAATCACGCCCGCTCTCGCCATCGCCGCCTTCGCCGGCCTGCGGCTCGCGGAAGTTTCACGGCTCGACTGGAGCGAAGTTCGACTTGCCGAACGGCTGATTGTGGTCGAGGCGGGCAAGGCCAAGACTGCCGCGCGCCGGCTCGTGCCCATCGGCGACAATCTCGCCGCGTGGCTCGCGCCGCACGTCAAACGCTTCGGGCCGGTGAATCCTTGCACCGAGGAACTCAGCAACGTCGGCAACGCCCTGGGCAATCGTTTCGAGCGCGCCGCCGCTCGCGCCAAGGTCGCGTGGGAGCGCAATGGGTTCCGTCACTCCTACATCAGCTACCGCGTCGCCACGCTCAAAGATGTGCCCAACGTGGCGCTCGAATGTGGCAACTCGCCCAACGTGATTTTCTCGAACTACCGGGCACTGGCGAGCGAAGCCGAAGGCAAGGCGTGGTTCGCGGTCATGCCCCCGGAACAGTCCGCTCAAATAATCTCCGTTGCTGCCGCCATCGCGGCGGCGTGAAATAGGGGCCGCGTGAATACTTTGCAGATTCGCCGATGGACTGGCTCGGCAACAGACGAAGTTCAATTCGTCGGTTGGAAAGACCGGACGCGCCGCGCTATCTGGGTGCGAACTGCGACAGTCGCCCGGCGGGAAATCACCCTGCAATTACCCGGCGCTGGAACAATTCAATTTTCAGGAGAGGCATTTCCTGACGTGCCGCCGGTCCGAATCACTCGGACTGTTCTTTGTCTGCCTGCCTGTCGTGGGAGCAAAGAGTTGGCTACTGAACTACGCACCAAAGGCTCAAACGAGAATCTGTGCGCGAAGCACTTTTCGGCATGGGAACTTTTCACCAGCCACGTCCTATACCCCGACCCCGGTGATGACTCTGCGCTTTGCACGGCGTTGCAAGAATACAAAAATCGACTTCGCAAAGCACGGAGCGCGGAACTGCGGCGCATCAAGAAGTTGCCACCAAAGCAGGCCAGTGAGGAGCGAGAGGCGCTGAAAGCCAGATTCAGTTTTTGCGAGCGCCGCTCGCGAGGGAAGGCTCTCATTCCGGTGTGGAAAGCAACGCTGGCCCATGTAATTGATGGTTGGGGCGGAATTCTTCAACACCATCTCCATGCTTGGTGGGTCAAGGAAAACGGATTCAACATCGAGGTCATTGGGGAAGACGCCCGACACTATCGACGGTGGCTGGAGGCGGTCGCGGTCAACACGAGATGCAACGTGCGTCATTTCGAGACTCGAACGACCGAAATTCGCCACGAGTTTAAGCTTACGGAGGATGAATGGCGCGTGCATGAAGCTCGCGTTCGTTACCAGATCGACTTCGCCGACGGCACTCGCGCGTGGTTGGACGGTTTCGTTGAGGCTGACGTCAGTGATGTTCAATCGCTGCGCGACTTCGACGAAATCGTTGGGTCGCACAAGCCGTTAGCGCCTCCGCCGTGGCACTCCGATGAGTTCGATGTCATCTGGAGGCACAATCGCAATCGGGAGCGGGTTGAATCGTTGCCATTGTCGAATGAGTTCCGCGCCTTGTGCCAGTTGCTCGCCGCGCGCCCTGACCAAACAAGTCAGCTCAACGGAATCGAATCCCAAATTGGAAACCGAACCCGCGAACTCGACCTCCAATCAGGTCAGACTGAAAATGCCTCTCTTCCAGGGAAGCGCCGACTTCGTGACATGCTGCGCACCAAGACCGGAATAAAGCTTCTCGACTGGAAAGTACTCGCCGAAACCACGGAGGGGCGGGAGAAGTTCATCAAACTGTCTCAGCCCACCGTCGCCGAGTAGGCCCGCGCTATTCTCGCGCAATCCTCGCGCTTTCCCGCTCACGACGAAGCCACCTCGACACGGGTAGTTGTTCACCCAGGCGCACTGAACGCGCCTGCAACCAAGTGAACTACAATGCAACAACAGAACGATGGCTCCGGGCAGGCCGAATTGCTCAACAAGCGTGGCGTGGCCACGCTGCTCTCACTCAGTCCTCGCACTATCTCTGGAATGCTGGCCCGAGGCGAACTTCCCCATGTTCGCCTCTCCAAACGGTGCATCCGGTTCCCCAGACAGGCGGTGCTCGATGCAATGGCGCGGCGCACCGTCGGCATCCAGTAATCAATTCATTCCCTGGAGCACTCCCCATGAGCACCACCTTTAACTACCACGACACACCGATGCCGCTGGACTACTACGAACGCAAGTATGGTGTCAGCCGTACCTCCCTTTGGCGTTACAGAAAAGCGGGACTGGCCGCGCTGGGCGTCGGCGCAAAGACCTTCATCAAGGAAAGCGACTTCGTGGCGTTCCTCGAACGCATGAACGGCCAGACGGTTTCGGCCGCACCTGGCACAACTGCGCATCGCCCATGAGCCACGATCAACTCCCCGAGGCGAAGCGCCGCCTGCTTCTATCCGCGCTCATGGCGTTATGCGGCCTCGCCGACCACGCCAAAAAATCCGCGCGCTGTCCGTTTCACGAGGATTCGTCCGCCAGCTTCAGCCTCTTCGTCGGGGACGACAACGCGGAACGGTGGAAGTGCCACGCCGGTTGCGGTCAGGGCGACGCGATTGATTTCCTCGCCAAGCATCGCGGCCTGAGCAACGCCGACGCCTGTCGCGAATTCATTCGGCTGGCCGGAGTCACATCGTTGCCCGCGCCGCCATCGAGTCTTAATCCGTCCCCACTTGTTCCCCCTGCCATGCAAAAGCCTCAACCTCCCTTCGACTGGACATCATGTGTTGCCGCGTTCACCGCTGAACATCGCGCCAAGCTCGCCGAGTGGCGCGGCTACACGCCCGAGTTTGTCGAGTGGCTGCACGCGCAAAACCTCGTCGGTCTGTTCGACGGCGGGCGCATCGCTTTCCCCGTCCATGACGTGCAAGGGAAAGTCCTCGGCTGCCACTACCGGATCAAAGAGGACGGCTCATGGCGCTACCATCCCACGGGCACGCGCACCGCGCCGTTTGTCATCGGCGACCTTGCGACCGCCAAAACCGTTTTCGCTTTCGAGTCGCAATGGGATTTGCTGGCTGGCCTGAACCGTCTGCACCACCACCTTCAACCGCTGGCCGACACCGCCGCCATCGCCACACGCGGCGCGAGCAACGCGCGATTGCTCGCGGGCCTCTGCGCGCCGGATGCCGTGGTCTATGCGTTCGGACAAAACGACGAGGCCGGTCAAAAGTGGCTTGCCGCCGTCGCTGCGAATTGTGGGCGCAAGACGTTTCAGGTTGTCACGCCCTCGCCGCACAAGGACTTGAATGACTGGACACGCGCAGGTGCAACTGGCCCGGAAATCAAAGCCACCCTCGCCGCCGCGCAACCCGTCGTTGTTTCAATCGAACCCGACCTGCACGCCGCGCCGCCGCACCGTATGTCAAAGCCCGTCATCATTTTGCCGGAAACGAATGTTGCTGACGATGCGCCTCTCCCATTCCCCACCGAGTGCCTGCCGCCCGACATCGCGCTGATGGTGCGCGCCGTCGCCTCTGCTCACCGTGTTCCCGATTCCTTGCCCGGCCTGATGGCCCTGGCGCTTGTGGCTGCCAGCATCGGCAAGGGCTTGGTTCTGAACTGGCGGCCTGACAAGTCGCCGACGCCGGCGAATCTGTTCGTCCTGCCATCCGCCGAAAGCGGCTCTGGAAAATCCGAGTGCTACAAGCATCTGGCCGGTGTGTTCCTCGCCTTCGAGCGGGCCATGCAGGAGCGTTGGCGCAAGGAGGTATTGCCCGACCTCCAGGAGAAGCTGCGCTACGCCGAGGGACAGGTGAAGAAACTCGACCGGAAGCTGGCCAAGGACAGCACGACTCAGGACGAAGCCGAACGGCTCCGTGGCGAGATGAAATACCATCTGGCACAAGTGGAGGATCTCAAGGGCAGGCTCCACGAGCCGCAACTGTCCATTCAGGACGCAACCGTGGAGAAGGCCGCCACGGTCATGCACTGGTGCGATGAAACGATTTTTAGCACGTCCAGCGACGCGCGAAAACTCGTGGACAACATTCTCGGCCGCTACTCCGCCAACAAGAAGCTCGCTGACGACGCCATCTATCTGAACGCCTTCAGCGGCGACGACGTGAAAGTGGATCGCCAGGGCCGGGAAGGTGTCCGGTTGGCGAACCCTTGCCTGACGTTGCTCTGGGCGCTCCAGCCCGACGCGCTAGACATGCTTCTGGACGAGGAAAGTTTGCAGCAAGGGGGCTTCCTCGCTCGCTGCCTGCTTGCGCACACCCACGCCGAGCCGCAACACATCGGCGGCGACACTCGCCCCATCACGGACGACACCAGCAACCGCTGGGAGAACCTCGTCCGCAACTTGCTCGTCACCTACCGGCAGCCGCCCACGCTGCCTGCCACTAAAACCTCCGTATTGGACACCGACATCTGATGAACACCTACACCATCCAAGCCACCCCCCAAGCCCGCGAGCGCCTGGAAGCCTACTTCAACGAGATCGTGGATCGCCGCAAAGCTGGCGAACTGGGCGACGTGAGCCAATACGCTTCCCGCTGGTGCGAACAGGCGGCCCGGCTCGCCATCACGCTCCACGCGGGGCTGTATGGTGCCAACGCACATCAGTATTCGCTCACTCTCGAAACCGCCGACAACGCCGTCCGGCTGGCCAAGTGGTTTGCCGACCAACAGCTCGGCCTTCTGACCAATGGCCGCCGCACCGCTGCGAAGAAAGTCGAGGAAACAGTCCTCGAACTGTTGGACGACCGCACTCACGGCAGGCGGCTCGAACCCGAAGAGCGCGCCACGGGCCTGCGCATTGATTACGTCACCGCTCGCACGGTGATCCGTAATCGCATCGTCGCCACGGCTGATGCCGCCCGCGCGCTCCTGGTCCGCATGGAGGGCGACGGCTTGCTCGTCGGCGAGGACGTGCAGCCGGCGCATGGCGGGAAGGTGACACGCATCTTCCGTGCGCCGGGTGGAACCAATCCCGTGCCGGGATGAACCGGAGTTGACTCATGCCGCTCAATCCAATTCACCAAGCTCTGCGCGTCATGGAGGAATGGCTTCAACTCCCCGAAGGCCACTACAAGGCGAAGGTCTATCTGTTCGCCCAACGGTTGCCGCCGGAGGAAGTGCTCGCAGCAGTCTGGATTGCCCAAGCCAAGCTCCCAGCAGGCGGGGAGGGTGCGTTCCGGTATTTCTGTGGCGTGTGCCATAGCAAGATTCGGGAGCAGAACATCCGACAATCGTGGAACTGAACCACTCAATCCAAATGTGTGTTTCCAGTTTCCCCCCTGTGACAATCGTGACGACCGTGACAATCGTTTTACCATGACACCTCGACGTGCCTTGAAGGAAGTCGAGACCGCCGCTCTGGCCTATGCCAATGGAGCGGAAAGGGGGCGTGCGGAAGTAGTTCGCCTGGCCTTGGACGTTCTTGAGCGCGTGGTCACTCAGCATCGCCTAGGCGCAGCCAGGAGCGCGCCCCAGCCTGCCCCCATCCCTCCGCCTCTCACTGGGCTGCCGCCCGAGCGAGCCGAGCACGTCCCCTTTTGCGCAGACATTCCCCCGGCTCAACCCATCCAGGTGCTACTTCTTTAAGGTGAGCTATTCGGTCCACGCGGATGTCGGCCACGGGATGCTAGTTGCCGCCCCCCGACCCGACCTTTTTGGGGGCCACTTTTCCCCGTTCGTCTTCAATCGCCTGATGTGGTCGGCGTCAGCTTCTTTCAGCGGCTCCAACTCTCGGCGGAGTTCCAATCTCATCATGTTCGAGGCATCGTTCACCGCGCTGCTTCCGGCCTGCCTTGGCCGGTGCATTGATTTGAAACATTTTCCCGCGCGCATGTTCTGAAACCCCTTGAAACAAAGAATCGCGCGGCTCGGTTTTCCTTGATACCGTTTTCGTTGTCCCATGAGCCGCCCTGAATCCGATACACACCTGAGAGACTTGGCTGAAAATGCGGACGCTTTGGAGCAATTCTTCGAGCCGCTGCGCTTCGAGCATTGGCAGGAGGACACGACCGACTGCGTTCGCAAGGTTTGCTGGCTCTATCGCTTCCCCGCTTTCGAGTTACCCGATAACAACCACCCGGACGAACCGACTGCGCCATTTCTCCTGGTGCTTTCTGTGGACTACGACCTTTGCGTTGGTGATGCACCGGACGTGCCGAGTTCAGCCAACTGTGATTACTGCTTTGAAGGCGTGCGCCTCGAACTCCGGGACACCCGCACAGATGAACCGCTCGGAACGCTGCCCCTGAACATTGCCACCACCGGCGAACTCAAAACCTTTCTGTCCACGTTCCCATCCCATCCTTATTCACGCAGACATTTCCTGCCTGCTTGATGGCGCTTCGCCTCCTGTCCGGCCCACGCTGCTGCGATTTGAAATTTTTTCCCGCGCGCCTGGTTCGCGCCGCGCTCGGGCCGCTCACCCTTCGTCATTGGCCGAACCTTCGTAGAGCACCCGGCCGGTGCGTTTGCACACCAGCACCACGTCCGACGACTGGAACGCGCACCCCTCGGAGTTTTTATACACCACCCACACGTCCTTGTTCGTCCAGGCACCTTGCGGGGCATAGACGAGGAGTCGCGCCGTCGCCCCGTCCCGCACCTTCGCGCCGTTGAACATCTGGTTCAAAATCCGCTTGAGAACATGCTGTTCCGCTCGCCGCCGCGCCTCGGCGCGCGTGATGCATGGCTTTTTGCCACCGCGCGGCGTGGTGCGCTTGGACGTGTTGCCAGCGGCCTTTTTCAAAATCTTCCGTGCCTTGCTCATCGCTGGCGGAATTTCCTCTGCGCTCGCGCGGCGATTATCACGTTCTGATTGGCGGTGAAGAGGGTAATCCCCGGAACGGAACAGAAATCCCCATCGTCGGATATGACCTGAGTTATTCCGGCGGTCTTCAAGGCGCGCGTCGAAAATAGGTCATAGCCGTCCAGGGGCAACTGCGCGAAGTCTTGGAGCGCCGCCGTTGTCGAAGCTGCGTTGATTTCCGGCACGTTGACACCACCGGCCATTGATTCCACCGCCGCCCAAGCTGTTTGAATTTCCTGCACGACTCGGGCGCGCTCGGTCGCCAGGTTGTGACGAAATTCCTTGGCGTTCAGCATCGCGGATGTGGCGGCGCAATAAATCTTGTGCTCGGTCTTTTCGATCAGATGAGCCAGTTCAGACAGGGACAAGCCGCACCAATGAAGCTGCCCGCCCATGTTCAGGACGCGCTTGAGGAAGGCCGGGTATTCCTGTGTTTGATTCTGGTTGGGCGGCGTGGGTGAAAACTGGACGTTGGAATAAGCCGTCCAAAACCAGGCGTTGGTATCGACGTAAATTCGGTCAGTTGCTTTCGCCGTGTCGGCGCGCAAATCAACCACCGTGGCTTTGACGGAATAATTGACCGGCATTAAGCCTCCGCCGCCTGAGCCTCAAGCACATGGTCGAGGGCGGACTGAAACTTGGGGTCGTGAAAGTAGCGTTGCGCGTTCTCCACCGAATGACGCAGCGGGGCGAGTCCGGCGCTCGGCAGGTTCACGATTTGCAGCCGGTGACGCACTTCCTCGATTCCATGTTCCTTGAGCAACTGTCCGACCGCTGCGTTGAAAAATCGGGACACAAAAATCCGCGTGCCGGTAAAATCCAAAACCACCGTCTCGCCACGGTCAAACGCGGCGCGGTAGGCGTCATGGAGTTTTGCACCGTCTTCGTAGGTCATGCAGACGGCACCGACGAGAGGTTGGACGTTCACGTTCATGGCATCATTATCGGCTCAAAACACAGGTTCTTCATCCACTTCTGACGCAAAACAGTAATACGACTCATCACACCGCAACGAAATGTTCACCAATGTTCCCTCAAAAAACTTGCTCCGGTCGGCAAATGATACTTTGCCATCGGCGACCAGAGCATACCCCTCATGGCTGAACATTTCCAGACGGCCTTTGTTTTGTCTCACGAAGTCCTGCAACAAATCAAGCCCCAGTCCGCGCGGTTCGGCGCTGTCGCCCTGCTTGGTGCTCGACCCGCTTTGGAACGCCCACTCCAGGCACTTGGCCGCCCGCAATTCTTCCGGCTGAAAATCATGGGCCTTGAACAGCCGCACGTTGGACGGAATGCCCACGCCAAAATCCACAATCGTCAGGCTCAATTCCCGGTTCCTGGGAAAATGCTGGCCGCAGGCAAACACCCCAATCGGCGATTGCCCGTGCTCGAAGGCGTTCAGGTAAATTTCAGCGATGCGCCCGACGATGGCACTGCCCAGTCTTGGGCTGACGTTCACCCACCCGCGCCCCAGCCAGAGGCTCGTGAGGTAATCTTCAAAATCGTGGGCGGCCTGGCACGGGTCGTGGCGGAACGGAATGGAATTTCCCGCCCAGGACTTTCCCGGCCCGTTGAAGGCTTCCATGAAACCGTTCTGCGCGAGGTTCGCGCTCACGGCGTTGCCTAAAGTGTCCCACGCAAACGTGACCCGCCCGCCGCGATACTCGATCAACCGGGCCAGCCCGCCGAGGAAGGCCACCGCATGTTGCCGGAGAAATCCGCAGCCGGAGAAATTGAAATGCACGTCCAGCCCGTCCCCGCTGGCTTCGCGCCAGAGCTGGAAAAGCTGCTGATAGCTCCATTCCCCCTCATTCAGCGTATCGACGTTCAGCGTTATCATCCTCGTGCGTGCTTCCTCACGGCCGCTGGCCGCCGGGCTTCCACTGTCTGCCCTTGTCGCCCACTTCCGATTTTGCTTCGGCTTGGAATTGTGCCATGCCCGCCTGCATCTCCACCGTCAATTCGTCGCACACCAGCATTTCGATTTTGGAAAGCTCCAGCAGGCCGTCGCACTTGTTCAGAAAATTCTGCCGCACGTAGTCGCTCACGAAGGCCATCACGCGGCGTTGAAATGCGGCGCGCAGCAGAATGGCTGCATCCACATGGAGTTTGCGCGTGCCGCCGGGCTTTACGGTATGGCTGGTGGAAACGAGCAGGCCGGTTTGTCCGTCCTCGGATACGCCATCGAACGCGAATTGGACCGTCGTGCCGTCCGTGCGCGGGCCGACGGGAAAACGACGGGGCTGCAACGCCACGCCGATGCGCCGGGAAACCCATTGCACGATGAACGGTTCAACGACGTTTTTGAGATAGGTGCTGTCGGCCATGAATCTCCCCGCTAGCGCACACCATTTTTGTTCGCCTGAATTTCGGCTGCCAGTTGGTCGCAGAGCGCCTCCAATGCTTCTGCAAAATCATCAAACTTCTGTTTTTTCAACTGCCCGCCAGAGTTTTGAAAATGCAGGGCGAGAACGGCGAATGCGAATGCCTTTGTGTCGTGGTTGGAATAGCCAAGAAAACGAGTGAGCAAAGACGTTAATCGGTCGTAAGAAAACGGATGAGTGTTGCCACCAAGGTTCCCTCCATAAAGTCCATAGGCGGTCGCAAGCAGGTTCGCTTGGACAACTCCGAGCATACGCTTCACAAATCTTGGGTTTGTGGTGTCAAGGCCATCCAACATCCACTCTGCTGCCAAAATATCTGCATCCTTCTCCCGCTCGATGCTCATTTCATTGCTCACACGCGCACTGTGACTAAGACGCAAATGGGCCAATTCGTGATGAAGGAGAAACGCACACGAAACCAAGCACAGTTCGTCGGCAAACTCCTCGTGGCTGCCTTGTGGCGTCGTTTCTAGCGGACGGGGCAAGTTCGACGGCCAATCGTCCGAATTGTTTCCATCAAACTGGCATTTGAGTGACCAGCGCAGCAATTCCAGAGCATTGCGAACAAGCGGATCGGACTGCGGATCGATTTCCGTACGCTGGTCAAATCGTTTTCCCTGGATGAGTCGTTCGTAGAACACAAGGTGAGCAAGCGAAGCGCACCAGACCAGTTCCACCGCTCCGCGACTGACAAAAATCTCCCGCGTTTCAGGTTTGGCGTAACATTTCCAGGGACGTTCGTTCAAATAAATCAGGTCAAAGTTGGTGAGCGCGGTGTCAAATTCCGCCTCGCGCTCTGGTGCAATTCTGAAAACTGAATCCCCCAGATTCTTTTGCATCAAGTAGCGAATCGGCGACTTCATAGTTTCCACACAACTCCGGTCAATTCGTGGCATGGATGGGCTGCTCATAATTCCCCCCGGAAGGCTTTGGCCAGCAGCGCGGGCGTGAATGACGCCAGCTCGGCTTCCGCTTCCCGATGCAACCGTTGTAATTGAAAATGGAGCTTCCGCAATTTGGCGAACCGGCGCTGGTCTTCGATGGGCGGCACGGGCACGGGGATTTTTTCCAGCTTCGCAATGCCCAGCGTGCGGTTTCTTCCGGCGGAACCGGGCGACGCGCCCCGGATTTGTTCCAAGCCGCGCTCGGTGAGAAAAAAGTAGAACAGAAAATCTGCGGTCGCCCGGTCCGGCAAGACCTCGTGCGTCATAAACCGGTGCGACGCCACCCGGCCATCGTCCTCCGGCTGCGCGACGGCAATGGCTCCTTCCCAGGCGAATACGTTCATGAACACAAGGTCGCCAGTCTTGATGTGGCAAATGCGCTTGCTCCCAATCTGTGCGCCGGTGAGCGCGGGCTTGTGGAATGTGCCCTTGCCAAAACTGCGGATGCCGGTCTCTGGATAATTCTGGTCGGGCTTGGTTTTGACCCAACGGCGGACGAGTTTGGTCACGTCGCTAAAGGGCTTGGTCGGTGCGTTCTGGGTGATGCGTTTGTATTCAGCGCGCAAGAGGCGCGTCATGTCTTCAACCAATGAGGCGTTTAGCTCGCTGAGTTTTTGGGATCGGCTTGTCAACGCTTCCACTCGCGCCACGATCCGTTGCTGCTCCGCGAGAGGCGGGACGGGAATTTCAACTGTGAGCAATTCACGTTTTGTGAACGCAGACTGACCAACGAATTCGGTGCAATGCGTTGCGAAGAAACCACGCATCCAAAGCTCCTGAAGACACAAGAAGAGCCACTTAGAAATGAGATGGTTTGGATTTGGGCGAAGGAGCGTGAGGTGGTTGCTAAACGCACAAGGCTCATCCCAGCCAGTGAAAACGCAACTCTTGCCGACAAGTTCGGTGCTGTTGGTGTTGATAAAGATAACATCACCGCTAGCCAAGAAGCGTTTTTGCTTCTCGGCAATTTCGCGTGGCACTCGCCGGATAAGAGTCATGTCGAGTTGCCCAGCCTTCGACACATTATTCATGCGCAGATGAGGCACACCGTTGACGATTTCTTTTTGACCACACGCGTAGCCCGGCTGAACAGCGAGCAAGAGGTTGCCATCGCCCATCGCGGTTCGCTTCCACTTTTTCATTCCGCAACGAGCGCGGCTCGCATTTCTTTGAGGATGTCCAAAATCTTTTGCTCCTTCTCGGCTACGGACACGAGGATGTCTTCCGGCTCGGCGTGGTCGATTTTCTCCGGCTCGATGAGGCCGAGGCTGGAGAGCGTGAGATCGTAGTCGTGGGCGATGATTTTCTCGGCAGGCACGCGCCACGCCGCGCCGTCAGCGGTCTGGCGCTTGGGCCATTTTTTAAGCAGGTCGGGAAAGTCGTTGCGGAATTGCGGGCCGAACTTGCGTGACTTTTTGAGCGATGAGCCGTCGCCTTGCACACTGTAGAACCAAGTTTCCTTGGTGGGCTTGCCGGTTTTCTGGAAGATCAGAAAGCAGGTATTGTTCGGCGTGTAAGGCTCGAACATGCCTTTGGGCAGCGTGACGACGGCTTGCAGGTCGCACTCCGCCAGTAGGCGTTTTTTTACTTCAAGGTGAGTGTTGGTGTTGCCGGAGAGGATGCCATTGGGCAAAACAATGCCCGCGCGTCCGCCGGGTCGCAGACTGCGAATCGCAGCGGCCAGGAACAGAACGTATTTGTCGCCCTTCTCGACGCGCAGGGAACGCTTGGGTGATTGCGCCGCGCCGGAGAACGGCGGGTTTTCCAGGATGCAGTCGAACTGCACTTCGTCCCACTTGTCCTCACCGCCGCCGATGGAATCGCGCCGCACGATGGGCGACTGGTCAAAGCCGTGCAGCACGGCGTTCATGGCGGCCATGCGGATGATGTCCTTGTCGCCCTCGAAAATATGGATCGTGCCGGCCTGCAAAAATTTCCACTGCGACGGCTTGAGGCGGTCGCCCATGCCGCGCTTGACCGGCAGGCCGTAGGGCGCGGGCACTTCGCGGACAAACTCCGGCGAACTGTTCGCCAGCAAAATGTGTTCGTAGGCGGCGATGGCAAATCCGCCCGTGCCGCCGGCGGAGTCGCACACCGTCTCGCCAATCTGCGGATTCACCATTTCCACGATGACGCGGATGAGATGGCGCGGCGTGCGGAACTGCGCGGCCTTTTTCTGGCTGCCGAGGTCGTTGACGAGGATTTCAAACAGGTCGCCCTTCACGTCGGCGTCTTCGCCCAGCAAGTTCTGGCCTTTGAGCGTGTCCACCGCTTTGCGCAGCGTCGCCCCGTCCGGGATGACGACAGCGGAATCTTCAAACAAGGCGCGGGCGGCAGGCGAGAGCGCGGGATGCAGCGCAAGTTTTGGGAGCAGGGTGCGGAGTGTTTCGAGCATCCGCGCGTTGTCGGGGTCGGACGTGAGCACCGACCAACGGAGCTTGCCGAAGTCCACGGAGTCACCGGCGATTTTGACTTTGGTGAAGATGGATTCGCGGCGGGCGTTGTCCGCCTGCTCGGTGTCCATCTCTTCGAGCATTTTCAGGAACAACAGATAGGAAATCTGGGTGACGTAGGTGATGGGGTTGGTGACGTTGGCTTCCCACATCACCTTGCAGAGACGTTTGAGCAGATTTTGGAGCGAGGCTTTATCCAT
>JAYVWQ010000149.1:0-3412 GCA_043785945.1 Akkermansia sp. | reverse complement strand
AAGGAACGCGAAGTCGAGATCGAGAGCGCCACGCAGATTGGCGGCGGACGCAAGCGCGCCGACTACCTGTTCCGCGCCGACCGGCGCGACCGCTTCGTGTGCGAGGCCAAGAAGCCCGCCGAGGAACTCAGCGCCCGTTATGCGTTTCAAACCAAACGCTATGCGTGGAACAAACCGGTTCCGCTGGGCCTCCTCACCGACTTTGAGGAGATGAAGATTTATGTCGTCGGCAGCCGGCCCCGCCTCGACGAACCACAGGTCGGCGAATGGAAGACCTGGCACTTTCGCCAATACCCGCTCATCGCCCGCGAGCTTTGGGATTTGCTCGCGCGGGACCAAGTCGCCGCCGGGAGTATTGATCAGGCCATTGACGCGCTGCCCAAGCGCCCCACCGGCTCAGGCAAAGCCCGCCAGCAATGGCTCATCAAACCCGACCGCACTCGCGCGTTGGATGTCGAGTTTCTCAAATTTCTGGATGAGGCCAGGCGCGATCTCGCCTCCGACATATACAAGCACAACGACCACGACGAACTGCTCGACGGCAACCGGCTCACCGAAGCCTGCCAGCGCATCATTGATCGCATTCTCTTTCTTCGCATCTGCGAAGACCGCGACATCGACACCGGCACCACCCTGCAAAGCATCGTGGAGACGTGGCGCAAGAACACCGGCCACGGCGACACCGGACGCCGCTCGCATCAGAATCCGCTGGAGTTGAACGACACCCCGCCCGCCCACTTCGGCGGCAGCGGTCTTCGCGCGCCCAAGGACTCTCTATGGCGTCGCGTCGTGGAACATTTTCGCGCGCTCGACCGCCGCCCGCCTTCGCACATTCCCTTTTTCAACGGCAACCTGTTCAAACCGCACTTCACCGAAACGCTGGTCCTCGGCGATGAATGGCTGGCCGGGTTCATCGGTGAACTGAGCGATGACGAGACGCCCTATCTCTTCAACCAAATCCCGGTGGAAATTCTCGGCAGCGTCTATGAACGCTTCTTGGGCAAGGTTGTGGTGCTGAAAGGCCGGGGCATCAGCATTGATGAGAAGCCCGAGGTGCGGAAGGCCGGCGGCGTCTATTACACCCCGCGCTACATCGTGGACTACATCGTCGAGCAGACTGCCGGGAAACTGCTGGATGAAATTGCCGGTAGGGCGGAGCTGCCGCTCCGCTCGAACGAGGATGCTGGTAGGGCGGAGTTGCCGCTCCGCCCCGACTCTCCCATCGGCGCGGACCACGCCGACGAAATGATGGGGCTGCGCGGCAGCGCAGCCCTACCGTTGAAAGACTTCGAGAAACGCACCGCCGCCCTGCGCCTGCTCGATCCCGCGTGCGGCTCCGGCTCGTTCCTCATCCGCGCCTTTGAGCGCGTGTGCGAACACTGGCAAAAGCGCCTGACCGCCGATCTGCGGGCCACACTCAGCGCGTTCACTCCCTCTCCTCCATCGGATGGAGGAGAGGGTCGGGGAGAGGAGGCGCGTCAGGTCTCCAAGCCGCCCCTCTCCCCAGCCCTCTCCCCGCTCGTGCCTCACGGGGCGAGGGAGTCCGAGCAACGCGCCGCCCGCGCCGCCTGGGAAAAGAAACACCGCCCGCTTTGCTGGGTGGACGCCGCCACCGGCGACGTTCACCTCACCGTGGCCCTCAAGCGCCAGATTCTCACCCAGAACATTTACGGCGTGGACCTGGACGCCGCCGCTGTGGAAGTCACCCAGCTCTCGCTCTACCTCAAGATGCTGGAGAACGAGAACCGCACCACCCTGAAGCGCCAGCGCGAACTGCTGGCCGACGAGACCGAGATCGCCCTGCTGCCGCCCTTGCAGGACAATATCAAGTGCGGCAACTCCCTCATCGCCTCCGATTTCTCGATGATGCCCGAAGACCTCGTGCGCGTGCACGCCTTCGACTGGCCGGTGCAATTCCGCGACATCATGAAGGCCGGCGGGTTTGATGCGGTGATTGGGAATCCGCCTTACGTCCGGCAGGAATCGCTCAAAGAATCCAAGGACTACTTCGAGAAAAACTACGAATCCTTCTCTGGCACGGGCGACCTCTTCACCTACTTCATGGAAAAGGGCGTGAAGCTCATTCGCCCCGGCGGACGTTACAGCATCATCGTCTCAAGCAGTTTCCTGCGGACAACGTATGGGGAAGGTCTTCGTGAAACCTTGCTCAAACACGCCGCGCTTGTCCGGGTCGTGGACTTTGGCGGGTTAGCCGTGTTCGCGGATGCGAAGGACACCTACGTCTGCATTCCGGTGCTTGTGAAGGAGAAGCAACCTGACTACGTGGAGGTTAGCAAAGTACGGACGCTGGAACCAGACGGTGTGATGGCCGAGATGAGCAAGACAGACTTTGCTGCGCCCCGTTCACAGTTCAATCGTGACGCATGGGCATTACGCAGCGAAGCAGAGGTCAAAACTTTTACGAAGATCACCAAGGCTGGCACGCCGCTTGGAAGCTATGTCAGCAAGCGAATATTTTACGGAATCAAGACAGGCTTGAATGAAGCTTTTGTCGTCACGACCGAGCAGCGAAACAAAATCGTTGCGTCAGCCAAATCAAGTGCGGCTGTAATTCATCCGTGCCGTGGAGGCGAAGATGTACGCGAGTACTTCATCGAACCTACGGACTCGTGGCTTATTGTCCTGCCTGCTGGTTGGACTCGTTCCCAAATGGGCACGGCAGGGGCAAGTGCATCCGAAGGGAAAGCTTGGGATTGGTTGCGCTCCAAGCATCCCAGCATCGCTGTTCACCTTGAGTTATTCGCCAAAGCCCTTCGCGACCGACAAGACCAAGGCGATTTCTGGTGGGAGCTTCGACCGTGCGATTACTACGAAGCCTTCCACAAACCCAAGCTGGTGTTCCCCGACATCTGCAAGCATCCGCGCTTCAGCTACGACGACACGGGCATTTATCTGGCGAACACCGCCTACGTGCTTGGCACTGGCGACAAGTATTTGCTCGGCATCCTGAACAGCCAGTTGTTCTGGTTCGCCATCAGCAACATCAGCATTCCATTCGGCGTGCGCGCCGGAGAATTCCGCTACCGACTCATCTACCAATACATGGAGAAAATTCCCGTGCGGAAAGTCGACATGAAGAACCCCGCCGAGAAAGCTGCGCACGACAAGATGGTGGACTTGGTGAACCGTCGCCTCGCGCTGACGCCCAAGCTGCGCGCCGCCACATTGGATCGGGACAAGGCCGCGCTGCAAAACGCCGTCACCGCCACCGACCAGCAAATCGACGCGCTGGTCTATGACCTCTACGGCTTGACCGAAGAAGAAATCAAACTCGTGGAGGGACAGGAATGAACTACGAATTAAGCCAGCACGCGCAGGACGCGCTCACGGAGCGCGCCATCTCACTCGATTGGTTGGAGCGGGTGTTGAACACGCCCGAGAAGACCGAGCC
>JAYVWQ010000148.1:0-9173 GCA_043785945.1 Akkermansia sp. | reverse complement strand
CTGATGTGCCTTGGGATCAACTCATCCGCGAACATCTCGCAGGCGACCTCTTGCCAAAACCGCGCTGGAATGAGACCGAGGGCATCAATGAATCGCTGCTCGGCCTCGCGCACTTCCGGCTCGTCGAGCACGGCTTCAATCCCGTGGACACGCTCGACGAACAGATCAAAACCGTGGACAGCCAGATTGATGTCGTGTCGAAGGCGTTTCAGGGACTCACGACCTCGTGCGCGCGTTGCCACAATCACAAGTTCGATCCCATCAGCGAGCGCGACTACTACGCGCTGCACGGCATTTTCGCCAGCGTGCGCCCGACGCAACTGACCATCGATCAGCCGGAGCGGCTGCGCGTGCATCGTGAGGAGTTGGAGAAACTGAAGCGCGAGATCAAGGCGGGCGTGGCCCAAGCTTGGGAGAAATCCGCGCAGGAACTCACGGTGCTGCTTCTCGCCGGCACGAACCGCCCGGCGATTCCGGGCGACGAAATCCAGACGCGCCTCGTGGACTTGGAACAGCGCCTCGCGTCCCTTGACCGCGCGGGACGCAAGGCCGCGCACCAGCAGCGTGCCCCCCGCGTCCCGCCCGGTCAGCGCGGGGAAGAGTCGAAGGTCGTAGAGCAATCCGACGCCTCCACCCGGCGGGACGCCGGGGGCACGTTGCCGATGGCCGCTTGGACATTCGACACCGATGCGCGCGATGCCGTTGGCAGCTTGCACGGCGAACTGCAAGGCGGCGCGGTGATTCGCAACGGAAGGCTGATTCTGGATGGCAAAGGCGCGTTTCTCCGCACGGCACCGCTGGAAAAGTCTCTGCGCGAGAAGACGCTGGAGGTGTGGGTCGCGCCGGCGAACCTGGAGCAAGGCGGCGGCGGCGTGCTTACGGTTGAGTCGCAGGATGGTGCGGTCTTCGATTCAATTGTCTTCGCCGAGAAAGAGCCGCGCCAATGGATGGCTGGCAGCGAACTTTTTCGGCGCGGCAAGAATCTCAAAGCCCCGGAGGAAACCGCCAAGCCCGGCGAACTCGTTCACCTCGCCATCGTTTATCGCGCGGACCACAGCATCGCGATCTTCCGCAATGGCGTGGCCCACGGCGCAGCGTGGACGCCGTCCGGCGAGGGCAAGGAGTTGCAAACCTTCGCGGCGAAAACCGCGCGCGTGCTGCTGGGCCAGCGGCACACGGGCGGCGGCAATGCGTTCTTCGCGGGCGAGATCGAGGAGGCACGGATTTACGACCAGGCGCTTTCGGTGCAGGAAGTGAAGGCGTCGTTCAATGCCGGGCCGGGATTGATTTCGCCCGCCGCCATCGTCCAGGCGCTCACGCCAGAGCAACGCACGGAGCGAGTGCGATTGACTGCGGAGATCGCCAGTCAGCGCGCGACGTTGGTGAAACAATTTCCGAACTACGCGGAGCGCGATGCCGCGCGCACCCGCAGGCTCACGACGTTTGATATGGTGGCGAAGAATGAAAATCATCCGCTCGCCGCGTGGTTCCAACTGGGTGCTCAGGCGGGCGAAGCCTTCACCTTCGGCTGGCAAATTTTCGTGCAGAAGCAGACGAACGAAACTGCCGCGCGGCAGAAGTTCAATGCAGAGACATTCCGCACGGCGTGGGACTTTCGCGGTGATGGCGTGAACAAGTGGTTTCGCCACGGTGTGAATCCGCCCGAGGCATTCGCGCGGCCCGGAGAGTTTGCTATCGAGCCGGACGGCGACCGACTCTTCAGCGGATTGCTGCCCGCCGGCGTGTTCTCGCACCGGCTCTCGCAGAAGCACAACGGCGTGTTCGCCTCGCCGCGTTTCAAAATCACCAGCGACAACATCAGCGTGCGCAGCATCGGCGGCCAAGGCGCGGGCGTGCGGGTCGTGCTCGATAATTATCCGCTGGGGCAAGGGAACATTTATCCGGCGGCAGACCTCAAGAGCGACGCGCCGACGTGGGTGCGAATCGACACCGCGTATCGCAAGGGGAGCATGGCGTATCTGGAGTTCGCTCCGTCCGCTGAACTGACTTCCCGCGTGCGCTCACCCGCCGGGCCGAGCGAACGCTCGTACTTCGGCGTGGAGCAAGTCGTGTTTCACGATGCGAAGACAATTCCGAAGGAGGAGATCACGCCGAACACTTTGCTGGCGGCGGGCGATGCCCCAAAGTCAGCGGAGGCGCTGGCGCAACAGATCGGTAAACAACTCACAACCGCCATTGCTGCGTGGCGCAATGATTCCATGAGCGAAGAGCAGCGCGTGTTTCTCGATGCGTTCGTGCGCGGCGAATTGCTGCCGATGACGGTGAAGGAGTTGCCGGAGGTCGCGTCGCTCGTCGCGGAGTATCGCAAGCTGGAAGCGGACATTCCCTCACCGCGCCGCGCGCCGGGCGTGCTGGAAACGGTGGGCTACAATGCGCCGCTCCTTTCGCGTGGCGATCATTTAAAGCCGCTGGCTCCCGAGCCGCGCGGGTATCTGCAACTCGTCTCAACGCACCGCTACGAGACGAAACTCAGCGGGCGGCTCGAACTCGCCAATGACATTGCCAATACCACGAATCCGCTCACGGCGCGCGTGCTGGTCAATCGCGTGTGGCATCATTTGTTTGGGCGCGGACTCGTCGCGACGGTCGATAACTTCGGGCGGCTTGGAGAGAAGCCATCGCATCCTGAACTGCTGGATTTTCTCGCGGCGAAATTCGTCGAGCAGGGCTGGTCGTCGAAGGACTTGATTCGCTACCTCGTCACCACGCGCGCTTATCAGATGTCGAGCGTGGTGTCGGTGCGGGCGGCGGAGGTTGATCCGGACAACCTCCTGCTCTCGCACGCGCGCACGCGGCGCGTGGAGGCCGAGTCCATCCGTGACGCTCTGCTGGCGATCAACGGGCGGCTGGACACCAACATGTTCGGCCCCGGCGTCAACGCGCTGGCCGCACCCGCGCAGCAGCGGCGGCGCAGCGTGTATCTCATGGTGCGGCGAAATTTCCTCAGCCCGTTCCTCGAAACCTTCGACGCGCCGAAGCCGTTCACCACCCTGGGTAAGCGCGACGTGACCAACGTGCCCGCGCAGTCGCTCACACTGCTCAATGATCCATTCGTGATAGAGCAGGCCGCGCAATGGGCGGAGGTTATTCTGGCGGCTGAGCCGAATTCTGACGCACGCGTGCGCCGGATGTTTGAGGCGGCCTTCGCCCGCCTGCCCACCGATGCGGAACTCGCTGGAAGTCGCGCCTACCTCGCCGACCTTTCGCGCGAGCATGGTGAGGGCAAAGACAAACTCATCTGGCGCGATTTCGCGCAGTCGTTGTTCAACTTGAAGGAGTTCATTTACATTCGATGAAATCTGCATGAACACATCAATGTATTCCCATAGCCGCGCGCTCGCACACCTCACGCGGCGCGAGATGTTGCGGCGTTGCTCGCTGGGATTTGGATCGCTGGCGTTGTCGGCGCTGTTGTCGGAAAAGATTTTGGGTGCGGCGGCCCCGGCGGGACTGGTGCGCGCGCCGCATTTCAAGCCGCGCGCCAAGCACGTCATCTTCGCCTACATGAGCGGCGGCGTGTCGCATCTCGACTCGTTTGATCCGAAGCCGGAATTGAAGAAGCGCCACGGGCAGCCCATGCCGGTGCCGGTGAAGCCGACGATGTTCAACGACAACGGGAACATCATGGCCAGTCCTTGGGAGTCGCGTCCGCGCGGGCAGAGCGGCATCGAGATCACCGAACTGTTCCCGCAGATCGCGGAACTCGCGGACGACCTCGCGGTGATTCGCTCGATGACCACGAAGGTGAACGAGCACGCGCAGGGCAGCTACATGATGCACACGGGTTTTCCCTTCGCCGGGCATCCGAGCGCGGGCGCGTGGACCGGCTACGGACTCGGTTCGGAGAACCAGAACCTGCCCAGCTTCGTGGTGCTGCAAAGCGGGGGCGCGACGGTGCCGCACGGCGGCGTGGGCATGTTCGGCGGTGGTTATCTTCCAGCAGAATTTCAGGCCTCCATGCTGCAAGTGGATCGCGATCCGGCGCTGGCGAACGTGAAGCCCGCCGAGCGCGACGAACTGCAAAAACGCCGGCTCAGTTTCATCCGTGATTTGGACACGCGCTTTTCCGCGACGGCGGGCGAGCCGCAAATTGACGCGGCGATTCGTAACTACGAAACCGCCTACCGGATGCAGACCGCCGTGCCGGAGTTGTGCGACCTCAGCGGCGAGACGGAAGCGACGAAGAAACTCTACGGTCTCGAATCCAAGGACACACGCACGGTGGCCTATGGCAAGCAATGTCTCGTGGCGCGGCGTTTGATCGAGCGTGGCGTGCGGTTTGTGGAACTGAGCTGCCTGACCACGAACATCGGCGCGGGCAACGCGGGCAATCCTTGGGATCAGCATGGCCAGATCAAGGAAGGCCACGGTCTGATGGCGCAGCAGGTGGATCAACCGCTGGCAGGATTGATCCGTGATTTGAAATCACGCGGTCTGTTGCAGGATACGCTCATCATTTTCACCGGCGAGTTTGGGCGCACGCCGTTTTCTCAAGGCGGCAGTGGTCGCGATCACAATCCATTTGGCTTCAGCATGTGGATGGCAGGCGGCGGCGTGAAAGGCGGCACGGTTCTCGGCGCGACGGACGAACTCGGCTATCACGCGGTGCAGGATCCCTGCACGACGTACGACCTGTGGGCCACGGTGCTACACTTGCTCGGGCTGGATCACGAGCGGTTGACGTATCGTTTCGGCGGGCGCGATTTCCGGCTGACGGATGTGCACGGGCAGTTGCTGCGTGGGGTGTTGGCGTAGAGGCACTTTTGCCGCCTTCGTTTTCCGTTGTCGTTCATCCTCTTTCTGGCACTGTCGCGCCACAGCCCAACGATGAACGACGCGTCATCAACTCCTTCCGCCAGCGGCGCCCCGGCGTTTCTGGAACGGCTCATTCAACAAGCCGAGCAAGCGCGGGCCAGCGACATTCATCTCCAGATGTTCGGCAAGTCCGCGCAGGTTTCGCTCCGGCTGGACGGCATGATGTCGCCGCCGACACCTTTGCCGGAGCCGGTGGCCGAGCGCGTCTTTGGCCGCATCAAGTTTCTCAGCAAGCTCAAGACCTATCAGGAATCGCTGCCGCAGGACGGACGCATCGACAAGGCGGAAATCGGCGCGACCAGCGACATTCGTGTGGCGACGTATCCGACGGTGACGGGCGAGAAGATCGTGCTGCGCTTCTTCACGGACACGGAGACCCCGACGATTGGCGAACTGAAATTTCCTGAATCGGCCGTCGCGGAGCTGGAATCTTTTTTGCGCGGCAGTTCGGGCCTGCTGCTGCTCACCGGCCCAGCGGGCAGCGGCAAGACGACGACGATTTACGCCTGTCTGCGCCGGCTCGTGGCCCTGAGCGGGCGGCACATCATCACCATCGAAGACCCCGTCGAGCAAATCGTGCCCGGCCTCATGCAGACGGAGGTGAACGAGGCGCGAGGGCTGACCTTCGCGAAGGCTGCGCGGCATTTGCTGCGGCAGGATCCGCAGGTGCTCGTCATCGGCGAGGTGCGCGACGACGAGACCGCGAACATCGTGGTGCGCGCCGCCATGACCGGGCATCTGGTCATCTCCACGCTGCACGCCGGATCATGCAGCGGTGTGATTGAACGGCTGCAGATGATGTGCGCGGATGGATATGCCGTGGCGTCGTCGCTGGAATTAATCCTCAACCAGCGCCTCGTGCGCCGCGTGTGCGAGCGGTGCCGTGGTGCGCGTTGCGACGCGTGTTCGCAAACCGGTTATCACGGACGGGTGCCAGTGCTGGAGTGGCTGCGCCCCAACGTGCCCCCGGCGTCCCGCCGGGCCGGGGCTGCCGAAGATGAGCCGCCGGAAATAATCGTTCCCGGAACCCGGCGGGACGCCGGGGGCATGTTGCCGGTGCCGCCGAAACACTCCCTCCACGACGCGGCGCGTGAACTGGTGCGAACCGGGGTCACCAATGCGGCCGAGTTTGAAAGAATTTTTTCCCGATGAACCACGAACAACTCGCCTTCTTCAACCAGCAACTCGCCGCGATGCTCAAGTCCGGCCTGCCGCTGGAGAGTTCCTTAAAACAACTCTCCGCCTCAATGGAACGCGGCGGGCTGCGGGATGAAATTCAGGCGCTCGAAGCCGACCTCGAACAAGGCACGCCGCTCGAAGAGGCGCTGGGCCGGCGCCAACTGCCGGAACTTTACGTAGCCATGCTCCGCGCGGGACTGAAGGGCAACGACCTGCCCGGCGTGCTCACGCTCGCGGCGGATTATTACGGCCACCTGCACACGACCTGGCTGCGGCTGAAGGGCCTGATGGTTTATCCCGGCATCGTGCTGGTCACGTCACTGTTCGTGTCGGGGTTTTTGGCCGTGATTTTCACCCGCATGGTCGGCGAGATCGGCGGCGAATTGCTGCCACGCTCCGGACAGGTCGGCGGCCTTCTGATGCAAGTCTGGCTGCCGGTGATTTTTCTCGCCCTCACGACGCTCACTTTCCTCCTGCTGGTGTCAATCCGTTCCTGGCGTCATGCCGCGCGCTGGCGACTCCCGGGCTTTCGCGAAGCCAGCCTGTCGCAACTCGCCTCGACGCTTGCGACGATGCTCGAACACGGCACGGATTTGGATGCCGCGCTCGCCGTGGCGCAGAAAAACGAAAGTCACACGGCCGCGCGCGCGGAACTGGCGCAATGGCGGCAGCGCCTGGCCGACGGCGCGCGGACTTTTACCGACCTTGCCCAATCGGGCCGACTCGTGCCGCCTCTGTTTGTGTGGCTGGTGACGGGCGCAGGCGAGAACTGGGCGCGCGGTTTCCGCCGGGCGGCGGAGCTTTATGACGGGCGGGCCAAGTATCGGATCGAACTCGCTCTCTACACGGCGCTGCCGGTCACCATTGTTCTCCTCGCCGCCATCATCGGTCTGGAAATGGTTCCGCTGATGAAAGGTTTCTCCATGTTCATGGGTTCAATTGGCGACGCGGGGGAGTGACGGAACTCAAACATGGAAGACGAGTTGATCAGTCAGATGAAAGTGTTGTTGCGGTTCGCAATTACGATCGCGATCTACCTCGGCCCGTTCATCGTGCTTTTCGTCACCTACTGGCTGATTAGTCTGCCGCTGCGCCGCCGAGAGCGCGCGCGATTGTTTCTCGACCTGCTGGAGATGGGTATCGCCGCCGGCCATTCGCCAGAGCGCGCCATTGTCCAAGCGGCGCAAAGTCACGACACCACGCTCGGCGCGCGATTTCATTTGCTCGCGGCGCATTTGGAATCGGGCCTCAGTCTGAAGGAGGGATTGCAGATCGTCCCCCGCCTGCTCCCGCCCCAAGTCGCCGCCATGCTGTCCGTGGGCGCGGAACTGGGCGACGTGCGCCGCGTGCTGCCCGCGTGCCGGCAGACCTTGAACGACGCGCTCTCGCAGACGCGCGGCGCACTGAACTATCTCGCGATTCTCATCTTCGTGGTGCTGCCGGTGGTGCCGGTGGTCACGGTTATGATCCCTGTGTTCGTGATGCCGAAGTTCGAGATGATTGCCAATGACATGGACGGGGCGTTCGGACTTCCGCCCTACAGCAAGGCGGTCTTTGAACTGCGAAGCCTTTTCATCTGGCTGCAAATCGCCGTGATGCTTTTCTTCCAGTTCCTCCTGCTCTGCTACATCGCCGGGCCGCGCCTGCGCCGCTGGGCGGGCGGGCTGTCGTTCCTCATCGACCGCGTGCTTTGGGCGCTGCCGTGGCGGCGGAAGCGGATGCAACGAGACTTTGCCACCATGCTGGCCTTGCTGCTCGACACCGGAGTGCCTGAACAACGCGCCGTGCTGCTCGCCGCCGAAGCTGCCAACAACGCGCTGTTCGCGCAGCGCGCACAACGCGTCGCCGAACAAATCAGCGCGGGCATCAGGTTGACCGAAGCCGTGCGCGCGCTCGACGACAGCGGCGAATTTCACTGGCGACTCGCCAATGCGATGCACGGGCGAGATGGTTTCATCGCCGCGCTGCGGGGCTGGTTCGAGGCTCTGGATGCGAAGGCATTTCAACAGGAGCAGGCCGCCGCGCAGACGCTCACGACGGCGCTGGTGCTGTGGAACGGTTTTGTCATCGGCGCGTTCGTCATCGGAATGTTCAACGTGCTAACCAATATCATCGAGGAGGGCGTGCTGTGGTGAAGCAGATGGCGCTACGACGAACGCGTGCGGACGCCGGGTTCCTCAACATCGAACTGGTCGTCGCCATCGCCATCCTCGCGGTCGTGATGCTGCCGCTGGGCGGCGCGTGGTATCACGAGACGAAAATGTTGCGCGCCTACTACCGCGATGCGGTGGCCATGGAGATTCTCGACGGGGAAATGGAAGTGCTGGCGGCGGGCGAATGGCAAAGCTTCCCCGAAGGCCGGCACGAACTGAAGCCCACGGCCCACGCGGCGACAAATCTGCCGCCGGGGCATTTCGTCCTCACGCGCGAAGTACAGCGCATGCGCCTGGAATGGCTCCCAGAGCGCGGACGCAAGATGGCGCGGGAAATCAAACTGCCATGATGACTTCGCAGAAAATCTCGCGCCCGCGCGCCGCCTTTTCGCTCATCGAATGTCTCGCCTACCTCGGCGTGTTCTTCGTCGTGCTCGGCGTGGCCTTCGGCGCGTATTATCGCCTGGATGAGCAGGCGCGCGGATTCAGCCGCAACTCCGCCGACATCGTGCGCGCCATGCAGGCGGGGGAACGCTGGCGCGCGGATGTGCGGGCGGCGACGAATGTGGTGCAGTTCGAGGAGAACCAGGAATTGCGGCTCATAACTCGGTCGGGCGAGGTGAGCTATTTTTTCCGCGACCGAACGGTGTGGCGTCAGGGCTTCGACAAAAAGCGGTCTGAGCTCTTTCTCTCCAACGTGAAAACATCCACGATGAAACCCGACTCACGCCCGCAAGTGAAAGCATGGCGCTGGGAGGTCGAGTTGCCAACCAAGCGGACAAAAGCGACGGTGCGACCGCTCTTCACCTTCCTCGCGGTGCCCGGGCCGGAGGTGACGCGATGAATCTTCCACTTCGACCCGCGCGCCCGCGCGGCACGGCACTGATCGTGGTCATGGTGCTGCTGGCCATCATGGGCGTGCTCATGGTCGGCACGGCGCACTCGCTGTTCTTCGTGAAGCGGGAACTGAAGCTGATCGAGCAGAAGCAGTTGCAACGCTTCGAG
>JAYVWQ010000147.1:0-5181 GCA_043785945.1 Akkermansia sp. | reverse complement strand
GCGACGTTGCATGAAACGGCCAAGGGCCGCGTCATTTACAAGGTCGGCGCGGTGGAAAGACTGCTCCCGCGCTGCACCGACGCGCTAGGTGAACGCAGTGAACTCGTTGCGCTCGATCAAGACTCCATCCATCGCGCCGTTGAACAAATGGCCAGTCGCGGTCTGCGCGTGCTGGCCCTGGCCCGCCGTCATGTGAACGCAACCCACGCCAAACTCGATCACAGTCACGTCGCCGCGGGCCTCACCTTTCTCGGTCTCCAGGGGATGATGGACCCACCGCGTCCTGAAGCCATTGCTTCCGTGCATCAGTGTCAGCGCGCTGGCATCGCCGTGAAAATGATTACCGGCGATCATCTCATTACGGCCCGCGCCATCGCGGGGCAGATCGGGCTAAAAGGTTACGAGGAGAGCGGACAACTGGTCGCCCTCTCCGGTCGCGAACTGGAGAAAATTCCCGACGAACAATTGCCGGACGTGGCCGAACGCACCGCCGTGTTTGCGCGCGTCGCACCGGAACAAAAACTTCGCCTGGTCCGTGCGCTCCAGTCGCGCGGTCATGTCGTGGCGATGACCGGCGACGGCGTGAATGACGCCCCGGCGCTCAAACAAGCGGACATTGGCGTCGCCATGGGCGTCAGCGGCACGGACGTGGCCAAAGGCGCGGCGGCGATGATTCTCACCGACGACAACTTCGCGAGCATCGAGGCGGCCGTGGAGGAAGGCCGTGGCCTGTTCGACAACCTGACCAAGTTCATCGTCTGGATTATTCCGACCAATCTGGGTGAAGCACTCATGCTCTTGAGCACCATCGTGCTTGGCCTGCCCCTGCCGTTGCTGCCGCTCCAACTGCTCTGGATCAATCTCACGGACACATTGCTCGGTCTCTCGCTGGCGTTCGAGCCGAAGGAGGGTGACGTGATGAGCCGCCCGCCACGAAATCCAAAGCGGCCATTGCTGACCTTCCCGCTCATCATGCGCACCGGACTCGTCTCGCTCATCATGGTGGCGGGCGGACTCAGCGTATTCCTTTGGGAACTTCGCATCGAGCAGGCTGGGATCGTGGCCGCGCGCACCGCCGTCATCAACGTCATCGTCTTGGTCCAAATCGTTTACCTTTTCAATTGTCGTTCCCTTCATCACTCCGTCTTCGCCATCGGGCTTTTCACGAATCGCTGGACCATCATCGGCTCGCTGGCGATGGTGGGCGCGCAACTTCTCTTCACCTACGCGCCCGTGATGAACAACCTCTTCCACAGCGCGCCGCTCGCCGCCGAATCCTGGCTGCGCATTGTGGGCGTCGCGGCAATCGCCTTTGCGGCGGTGGAATTTGAAAAGTGGATTCGCTTCGGCGGCGGTCGCGGCGCGCACGTCATTCCTGAACAGAAATTTGCCACATGAACACCGTCGCCTTCTACGACACCAAACCTTACGACTGCGAATACTTCGAGTGCGCGCCGGAAGCCAGCCGGCTGCGCCTTCAGTTCCACGAATTCCGGCTTACCAGCGAGACCGCCGCCAGCGTGAACGGGGCGCAGGCCGTCTGCGTGTTTGTCAACGACCGGCTCGACGCGCCGTGTTTGAAGCAACTTCACGATGCAGGTATCCGGCTCGTCGCGTTGCGTTGCGCAGGATTCAACAATGTTGACCTCGCGGCCGCGAAGTCTCTCGGCCTCGCCGTCACGCGCGTGCCCGCCTACTCGCCGCACGCCGTGGCCGAGCACACCGTCGCTCTGCTGCTCGCGCTCAACCGCAAAATCCACCGGGCCTACAATCGCGTCCGCGAACACAACTTTTCCTTGAGCGGCCTCGTCGGCTTCGATCTTCACGGCAAGACCGTCGGCGTGGTCGGCACGGGAAGGATTGGCAGAATCACAGCACAGATATTTCGCGGGTTCGGCACCGAAGTGCTGGCCTACGATCCATATCCCGCGCCCGAATGGGCGGCGGCGCTGGGCGTACGCTACACAGATTTTCAAACCCTGCTGGCCAACAGCCACATCGTCTCGTTGCACCTGCCGCTCACCGCTCAGTCTCGACATCTGCTCAACGCGGAAACCTTCGCTCGCATGAAGCCCGGTGCGTACCTCGTCAACACGAGCCGGGGGAAACTGGTGGACACCACCGCGCTCATTGAGGCGCTCAAGAGCGGGCGCATCGGTGGGGTCGCGCTCGATGTTTATGAGGAAGAGGAAGGCATTTTCTTCGAGGATCATTCCGGCGAAATTCTGCAAGACGACGAACTATCGCGCCTGCTGACTTTTCCCAACGTGCTCATCACCGCCCATCAGGCTTTCCTCACGCATGAAGCGTTGAGCGAAATCTCGCGCGTGACGACGGCGAACCTTCTCCTGCTCGGGACAGGCGAGGCATTCCTAGCCGGGACCACGCTATGAGAACGCATCGCAACACTCATCGGAACAGTCTGCATCTTAATCAAACCAGGGAAAAATATTTATGGATCTGAACAACTTGACCGAGAAATCGCGCGAGGCATTGACCGAAGCGCAGAACATTGGCACGCGGCTCCAGCATCAAGCTGTGGATGCCGAGCACCTCATGCTGGCCCTGCTCGAACAGCCGGGCGGCCTCGTTTCGAGCCTGTTTGAAAAGGCGAAGGCCGCACCCGATTTGCTGAAATCCAAAGTCGAGGAGGAACTGGGCCGACTCCCGCGGGTCTCCGGCGACAGCACCACTGGCCAAGGACTCTACGTCACCCAGCGGCTGAATAAGCTACTCGTCAAAGCGCAGGATGAGGCGAAGAAGCTGAAAGACGAATACGTGAGCGTGGAGCATCTCGTGCTCGCGATGTTCGATGAGCCGTCGAGCACCGCCATCGGCCAGATCTTCAAATCGCTCAACATTCGACGCGACGACTTTCTCAAGGCGCTCACCGAAGTGCGCGGCAACCAGCGCGTGACCAGCGCAAATCCCGAGGCCACCTACGAGGCGCTCGAAAAATACGGGCGCGATCTCACTAAGCTGGCGCGGCAGAACAAACTTGATCCGGTCATCGGCCGCGACCTGGAAATCCGCCGCTGCATTCAGGTGCTCTCGCGCCGCACGAAGAATAATCCGGTGCTGATCGGGGAGCCGGGCGTGGGCAAGACGGCCATCGTCGAGGGCCTTGCGCGCCGCATCGTCGCGGGGGACGTGCCCGACAGTCTCAAAGACAAGCTCATCATTTCGCTCGACCTCGCGGCAGTGATCGCCGGTGCAAAGTTTCGCGGTGAATTCGAGGAACGCCTCAAAGCCGTGCTCCAGGAAGTCGTCAAAGCCGAGGGTCAGATCATTCTCTTCATCGACGAACTCCACACCATGGTCGGCGCCGGGAAAGCCGAGGGGGCGATGGATGCCGGCAACATGCTCAAGCCCATGCTCGCGCGCGGTGAGTTGCACTGCATCGGCGCGACCACGCTCGATGAGTATCGCAAGCACATCGAAAAGGATGCCGCCCTCGAACGCCGCTTCCAGCCCGTGATGGTTAACGAACCAAGCGTCGAGGACACCATCTCGATTTTGCGTGGTTTGCGCGAACGCTACGAGTTGCACCACGGCGTGCGCATTCAGGACGCTGCGCTCGTCGCCGCCGCGCAACTTTCCCATCGTTACATCGCGGATCGATTTCTGCCGGACAAAGCCATCGACTTGATGGACGAAGCAGCGGCCAAGCTGCGCACCGAGATGGAGTCAATGCCCGAGGAACTCGAAGGATTGGAACGGCGATTGATGCAACTTGAGATCGAGCGCGAGGCGCTGCGTAAGGAAAAGGATAAGGCCAGCAAGGAGCGGCTCAAGGCGCTGGAGAAAGAGCTGGCGGAAATCCAGAGCCAGCGCGACGCGTTGAAGGCGCGTTGGGAAAGTGAAAAAGTTGCCCACAAGGAGGTCCAGACCATGCGCGAGACGATCGAACTGGCGCGCACCCAGATGGAACAGGCGCAACGCCAGGGCGATCTTCGTCGCGTGGCGGAGCTGCAGTACGGCACCATTCCCGGTCTCGACAAACAGCTCAAGGAACTCGAATCCAAAGCGGCCGAGAAGGAAGGTCAGTTACTTCAGGAAGAGGTCACCCCCGAGGAAATCGCCGAGGTCGTCGCGCGTTGGACCGGCATTCCCGTCGCCCGCCTCATCGAAGGCGAGAAGGAAAAATTGCTGCGCCTCGACAAGATTTTGCACGAGCGCGTGATCGGTCAGGATGAAGCCGTTGAGGCCGTGGCCGATGCGGTCATCCGCTCCCGCTCCGGTCTCAAAGACCCGAAACGTCCGATCGGCTCCTTCATTTTCCTTGGCCCCACGGGTGTGGGAAAAACCGAACTGGCCCGCGCTCTCTCCGAGTCCCTCTTCGATAGCGAGGACAACATGATTCGCATCGACATGAGCGAATACATGGAGAAGCACGCGGTCGCGCGGCTGATCGGCGCGCCTCCGGGTTACGTCGGTTACGAGGAAGGAGGCCAGCTCACCGAAGCCGTGCGACGGAAGCCCTATTCGGTCGTGCTCTTCGACGAGATCGAGAAGGCGCACCATGATGTTTTCAATGTGCTTCTGCAAATCCTCGACGATGGCCGGCTCACCGACAGCCAGGGCCGCACGGTCAATTTCAAGAACACGCTGATCATTATGACCTCCAACATCGGCAGCCCGCTGTTGATCGAGAACGCGAGCGATACAGGCGAGATCGCCGAGGACGTGCGGAAGAAAGTCATGGCGGAGTTGCGCGCGCATTTTCGCCCCGAATTCCTCAACCGGGTGGATGACATCGTGCTCTTCCGGCCACTCACCCTGATCGAGCTGAAGCGCATCGTCGATCTCCAGCTTGGTCTGCTGCGCATGCGGCTCGCCGAGCGCAATATCGAGATCGTGCTCACCGACGCGGCGAAAGAGCACATCGCTCGTGAAAGCTACGACCCGGTATATGGAGCGCGTCCGTTGAAGCGCTTCATTCAGCGCCAGGTCGAGACACCGCTCTCTCGCAAACTCATCGCTGGCGAGATCACCGACGGCAGTCACGTCACCGTGGAATTCAAAGCCGGACAATTGATCTTCGAATCCAACGCGGCGAAGAAACCTGCATAGCCATCACTGTGAAAAAACTATTATGACTACTATCACTCCACGCCAACTCCACGACCGCCTTCAGCAAGGCGAAAAGCTCCACCTGCTCGATGTCCGCACCCCGGCGGA
>JAYVWQ010000146.1:0-18072 GCA_043785945.1 Akkermansia sp. | reverse complement strand
TAAAATATTTGGAACTGGCGGGCATCGGCGTGCTGCTTGACGCATTCCAGAGCGCTATCGAGCAGATGCGCGTGCCATTCTGCATCCCAGATCGCATCGAGCGGCTCCCCTCCGTTAGAAACAGATTCCAGCAGCGAGGCGCTAAACGGCTCTTCCCGGCGAACGTACTGGTCCCCTTGTTTGAAATGCTTGCGTCGCAGCGCATCAATGATGCGGGAGCGCGTGATCTGAAGCAGCCAGGTTTTGAACGACCCCATCTCCGGCTTGAAACGAAACTCCGGCATGTGCCGCGAGATCGTCACGAAGGTTTCCTGCACAATATCCTGCGCGGCTGCTTCGGAAAACCCGGCCTTGCGTGCGACGTTGAAAATCAATCGCCAGTAGGTGTCGAAGAAATCGCGCCAGCTCGTTTGATCGCCAAGGTCCCTGAGACGGGTCAACAGCGTCGCGCGCGTCGGAATCAAATCTTCGGTTTCTGTCGGCATGAGGCTTCGTAGTGGATACGCGAGAGACACACTCGTTTTTAAAGAATCGCACTGCGCACCGCCAGCCTGATTTCGAAGATTCGCGGGAATGAAATTTTTTCCAAAAGCGGGTCTCTCGCCGCGTATCCCTCAGTGGAACGGATCAAGACCACCATGAGAATTCGATTCTTCGCCGTCGCGTGCGTGTTGGTTTGTTTCACTGGGTGGGTTTGGCTCAGGCCTCCGGTGGAGGGCGGGCGCAGCGCCATTGGACCGGGAGAGAAAGAATACTGGGGACAGGCGCTGCCTTTCCTCGGACAGGAATCGAGGGAGCACCTGCCCTCCAGGGATTACCAGAGGTGGGTGGATCAAGTGCGGCGGACTTCGCCACAGGACCTTGGTCCAACTTTGCCTGACAGAAGCTACCAGCGCGGACGTTGACTCGTCGCTGCGGCATTGAACCGTTCACATCGACCGTTGCAATTTGATCCAGAAGATCGGCGAAAGCGGGACAGCCGCCGCAATTGCATTCGCCAGCGACAAAGTTTCTTTGAAACGGGCGTTCATGGTTCGTATGGATTCCGGGCGAGCGAAGGTTCGCTGGACGGTCAACGCGAGGAAGAATTGTGACTGAATTCAGAGAAAACTGGCTGCGCGGCAGTAAAGGGCTGATTGCCTTGGGCATCCTCCTTTTGCTGACGACATTTTCCAGCACCATCGCTGTGTGGAAATGGCAACATGACCACAGCCGGCTGCGACCGGCCGCTGCCAAGTCGAGGTTGCCTGCAAAGGCAGCGCCGGCAAAAAGCGGCTTGGCGCACGCGACAAATCGGACGAGAACCGACGGGCCGCACCCAGTGGATCTTTCGCGGCACTATAACGCGGACCTGACCAACGCCTGGCATTTTCGGGGCGGCCGTGGTTCCGCCACGTTGCGGGATCTGCCGCAGGGCGTGCAGGAGTTCGGCGGGATTCCCTTTGAGGTGTGCGGCATTGTGCAACTGGCGAGCGCCCGGACGGGTAGGAATCCAAGCTGGCCCGAGCAGGCCACGGACATACCGGTCGGGATGCAGTGCCGCGCGCTGCATTTTCTCCACGCCACCGGTTGGGTCGTTCCGGACGGCACACCCATTGGAGCCTACTGGGTGCGCTATGCCGATGGCTCCGCCCTCGAGTTCCCGATCGTTTACGGTGAACACCTGCGGGAATGGCACGGGCGTTCCGACCGCAGAGCGGAGATCAAAGCCGGGCAACTGGCCTGGCAAGACGGCAATCATGGAACCAAACACCGGCTCTTCCAATGCCGCTGGGAAAACCCCAGGCCGGAGGCGGAAGTGCGCACGATCGATTTCGTGTCCGCGATGACCGATTGTTTCCCGTTCCTGATCGCGATTACGGCGGAGTGAAAGATTACAAAACCGCGCCAGCCGCCGCAGGCCACAGGCCAAAAACATCAAATCCACGAAGAGAATATGTCCGCAGAATCATGGTTGAAGCGAACGGCAGGCCGGGTGAAACGGCTTTACGGAATTCCAGCTTCCGGCGGCAAGCCTGACGAACGGCACGAGGCCATGACGCTTGGACAACTCGTGACGCTGGTCTCCGATGATCCCTTGCCTGCGAACCGGGACGCGTTCTACGGACGGCTTCTTTTCTCGAAAGTCGGCATCAGGGTTGCCAACCCCGATGATTCATTGGCACCCGGCCGGCGCGTAACGACGAAAGATGAGGAGGTCGATTTCCCTTCGGCAACGGACCCAGATGGCAACGTTCACATGGTGGTATATTGCGACATCCCGGCCTTGTGGGCGGCATTTCCTGATGACGCATTCGAGGAGTATGACGCTCGGGTTGTGTTGGAGATGGCCCGAAGCAACGGCCTCGGCCTCGTCGTTCAAAATGTCCTTGGCGAACAGCAGGCATCGGCGGCGGTTTCCAAAGACGACGTTGGTGATGTTCTTTCAGGCCGATACTCCAAGACCGTCGTCTTGCCCGCTGGTCACCGAGTGGTCGTGATAGAGCCAACGCCGGCCCCGTACTTTGCGCAGTGCGAGTCAGGAGTGTGGATTGCCGAATTGGGCGGTGGCGAACCTCTCGACGAAATCATGGCCCAGATGCGCGAAGCCTTGGGGGGAGGGTTCCAAAGGATGGCGGTCATTTGGATTCTTCAACCTATCGTGCTGGAGAGACCGGGTGGTTTCGATGCCGTGGTCGCTGCGCTCCATTCGATTCTTTCCAGATCGCGAAATTTCATTAGCCATTCAGCTGTTGTCCCCTACGCAACCGAACGGCACCTTCCAATGATGAGGCGTCTCAAAGAAATTGGTATGGAGGTTCACTATTCCGGACCTCACGGCGAGTGTTTTATCGAGGTGCATAAGCCGGATGGGATTGTCGTGGCATGGCCCGGGCGGGCGTTCTCAGGATGAAAAGAGTAAGACACCTGATCCGCCCACCTGGTTGGTGGAGACGAACCGCCGCCCGAGAGGACAGTTTGTCCCACATGTGAATCTTTTGTCGTTTGCGATTCTGAGTGCTGTCTTTGGCGAAAAATGAAAACACATCACCAGCTGAAGTTTTTCGTCACGGCGGAGAAGGCGCAGCGGGTTCGCGATTTTGTCCGGGAATACATGGACTTCGATGAATACAGCGTGGGCCAGCCCGATGACAGCCACCCCGTTCACACCGTGCATCTGGATTCGAGTGATTGGAAGCTGTACTGGCGGACGATCCGGGGCGACCAGGACCGTTGGAAGCTGCGGCTGCGCTACTACGATGACCGGCCCGACAGCCCGGTCTTCTGTGAGGTCAAACATCAGATGACCGACGTGGTCGTGAAGCACCGGGGCGGATTAAAGCGGGCAGCCCTGCCCGATCTGCTGGCCGGCGAAATGCCTCACCCGAGCCAGTTCGTTTCCAAAAGACCGGCGGAGGCCGAGGCTTTGGAACACTTCCTGGCGTTAATGCGCAGAGTCAACGCGAGACCCCGGCTGCACACCGCTTTCAGGCGCGAAAGTTATGTGTCATGCACCGAGAAAGAGCGCGTGACCCTGGATCGTTCCGTATGCGTCAGCGAGGTGTCCGACGATCTGCTGTCGATGCAAATGGACAATCCGCTGATTTGCTCGGCGCACACCGTCATCCTGGGGCTGCGTTTCACGGAGCGCTTTCCCAATTGGTATCAGGACATGGTGCATACATTGGAATTGAGCGAGGGTTCGCTCCGGGAGCGCAATCAAGGAGCGATCTCCTGCGCCGGCCTGTTGCTCAGAGAGGACGAAATCATCTCCAACATTGTGTTGTAAGGAGCGTGGCTTTCAGGCCGCTTGATCTGGTTGATTTTCTGTAGATCCCTCTTCTCGGTTCGTCGCGCACGCACTGTTTGTCGCGGTTGGGCTGGTGTACCTGAGTTCGCCGGCACCGATTCTATTTTCAAAACAGGCGCTCAGAGTCCGTATGGAACTAACGGGGCCGAGATGGCTGGATACATAAACGGACCGCCAGGATGGTTGCCTCCGGCTGTGGTTTGGTCATCCGCTCGTGAGGTAACGGCGTTAAATCATGAAAACACTTTGCCTTGTGGTTGCCAGCCTCTCGGTGGGACTTGGCGGCTGTGCCTGGCTCCGACCGCCCGTGGAGAGTGGGCGCGGCGCCACCGGAACAGGGGATTGGTCAACAGGGGATTCGTTGTTCATGAGGGAGAGCGGACAGGAATCGCGTGTGAACACACGCGATCCCTTGCAGGGATTCCGATCGCAAAATCCTGGTTCTGGTCTCTCGCGTGGACGTTAACTCCCCGGCTCCGCGTGCTGGGCTGACTTCTGTTGGACAGGTCGTCGGGATTTTTTTTGTTCCGTTTTCTTGATCTGGAATCCTCGCCACTTCAGTCCTTGCCGGCTGAACTTGCTGCGCGGAACTCCAACTGACGGACAAGTGTTTCCCTGAAATTCGCGCGTCAGAAACTTTTTTCAAAAGCGCTCATGCGCCGCGTATCCATCAGTGGAGCGGGCGGCTGAACTGTTCAGGCACTCGCTGGTCAACACCGATTCCGAAAACAACAAAATCATCCAGGCACTTGTCTATGAAATCAAAATGCGCGGCAGTGATGGTTGTGATGATGGTTCTCGTGATGGCGTTCGCGTTCGCGCGGATGCTGCACGGTGATGCGGACACCGTGAAGCCGCATTCGGACGGAGAGGCGAAACCAACCACTGACGCAATTCCGCCCTTACCTGCCGGCGTGACGGAACTCAAGTTCAGCGAGTTCTTCGTCAGCCCGATTGGGGAGCGCGGACTCACGCTCACGGACAAGCTGCGGGGTCTCGACGGGCAACGGGTGCGCGTGCTCGGTTACATGGCGCGGCAGGAACAGCCGGTGCCGGGGATGTTTTTGTTCAGCGCCATCCCGGTGCGGTTGAACGAGGAGCACTACGGTCTCGCCGATGATCTTCCGGCGGCGACGTTGTTCGTCTCGATGCCGAAGAATCGCGACCAGGTGGTCCCGCACGCGCCGGGGCTGATGCTGTTGACCGGCACCCTCAGCGTCGGCAATCGCGAGGAGGCGGATGGCCGCATCTCGACGGTGCGGCTGGCGCTGGAGGTTCCTGAGTCGGCGGGAAAAAAGAATTCCCATTCCTCGCCGAAAGGCACGGAGCAACTCGTGAGGAGGGGGAAGTGAAATCGCAGAGCAGCCGGGGTCACGAGGCGCGCGTGTCTGTCTCCCTCCCCATGAATCGGCGCGCGGCTCTCCAGAGCCGCAGCGGCATCGCATGGGCGGGTGCGTTCGTATTAGCCAGCACGCCTCTCTACTCGTGGCCGCTGCGGCTCTGGAGAGCCGCGCTCCGCCGGTACTGACCACAAGAATTTAAGGCGAGCAGCGCCAACACAAAGCAACAGACACCAAAACAAAAACCGAAAGTTCTTTATGATGAAAACCAAAACTCAGTTCAGACGCCGCGCGTTGTCCACGTTGTGGATGGCGGGCGCATTCCTCGCCGGCGCGCAGTTCTCCGAAGCCGCCCTCAGTGTCACACGACTGACGCCGCCCAGCGCGTTGTTCAGTTCCGCCAATCCCAATCCACCGATCATCGCGCGTTTTCTTCCGGGCCAGCGCTTCGATGTGCAGGCCACGGTTTCGCCGGACGCGGGCCAGACGATCATCGGCGGGCAATTCTCTGTGAACGGCACGGTCATTCCCGGCGCGGTCACGCTCGTGCCTGCGAACGCGGCAGGCCAGCCGGCGGGCAGCATGGCCATCAGCCTGCGCGCTTATGCAAACAGCGTGGCGGCGGTTCACACGCTGAGCATCACCGCGACGCAGAGCGACAATCAGGTTATTACGGCGACGGGAAACTTTCAGGTTATTCCCATCACTCCCACGACCTGGGGCGCGAAGAACGTCATCGTCCTGATCGGCGACGGCATGGGCATCGCGCATCGGACGGCGGCGCGCATCATGAAGAACGGCGTGGCGCTCGGCAAAGCGAAGGCTCCGCTCTCGATGGATCTGTTTCCCAACGTCGCCACCGTCACGACCCATTCGCTGAACTCCATCGTGACTGACTCGTCACCCGGCGCGTCGTGCTACGCGACGGGCAACAAGGCGAACAACAACCAGCACGGGGTGTTCCCGGACGACACGACGGAGAACGGCGACAACCCGCGCATCGAATCGGTGGGCGAATACCTGCACCGCACGCAAGGCCGCTCGCTCGGCATCGTCACAACCACCGATGTGTTCGATTCGACGCCGGCGGCCTTCGGCTCCCACACGCAAGCGCGCACGGCCGGCACGGCAATCTGCGATGAATTTTTCGACGAGCGGAACGCGACGGGGCTGACCGTGCTGATGGGTGGTGGGCGCAAATGGTTCCTGCCGAACACAACGCCCGGCTCCGGGCGCACGGCGGGCACGGACTTTCTGATTCCCGCGTCGATTGCGAACGCGTGGGGCATTCCGCAAGGCACCAACGATCCCGCGCGCGATCTGCTCGGGGCCTTTGTGGCCGATGGGTTTACCTACGCTCCAGACAGCACGTCGTTAAACGCCGTTCCCTCCGACACCGCGAAGCTTCTCGGCCTGTTCAATTTTTCGAACATGAATGTGGCCAAGGACAAGATTGATGGCCGACGCAACGGCGGCGGGACGAACGTGGTTGATGACTTCGGTTTCCCCGACCAGCCGATGCTGGACGAGATGACCGACAAGGCGCTCGCCGTCCTGAGCCAGAATCCGAACGGCTTCGTGGCGATGATCGAGGGCGGCTCCATCGACAAGCAGGCGCACCTGATGGATTCGGATCGCTGGATGATCGACGCGCTTGAGTTCGACCGCGCCATCGAACGCTGCCGACAGTTCGCGCTCGCGCATCCCGACACGCTGGTCATCGTGACCGCGGACCACGAGTGCGGCGGCGCGAACATCATCGGCGCGTCGCGCGTGACGCACTCGAACCTCGTCGTGCGCGCGGCGTCGGGCGGCGGGGCCAGCCAGCTCCGCACGAATGTCGTCGGCACGCTCGACCTCGCCGGGTTTCCGAAATACACCATCGCGGCCGATGGCTACCCCGTCACCACCGACATCGATTTCCGCATGTTGATCGGCTACGCCTGCAACGCCGACCGCTACGAAGACTGGATCACCAATCCCAAGCCGACCCAAAATGCGTCGCACGGCATCGCCACCACCCCGCCGATACCCGGCTATCCGCAGAACCCGCTGGAGCGCGACACCGTCGGCAACTACTTCATCACCGGCCAGATTCAAGACGCCATCGCCACGCACACCGCGTCGGACATTGTGCTGTCGGCGATGGGCCGCAACGCCGCCGTCTTCGGCGGCGTGATGGACAACACCGACGTGTTTTTCAAGATGATGCAAGTGGCGCTCGGCGATGCGGCGCTGCGTCAGGAACTGATCGACCGCATCGGGAATCCAGGCATCGTGGGAATAAATGGGATCAGCGCCGGCGGGGCCTCGCTGGCCTTGCAGGGCAGCTCGGGCGGCGAATATGCGTTGCAAGCCACCACGGATTTCCAGAGTTGGACCAATCTGTTCACCACGCCCAACCTTCCCTCGACCTTTGTCGATACGGATGCCTCGGTGTTCGCCTACCGCTTCTATCGCCTGAAATGGCAATGAGCAAAACCGCCGCAGTTTCTCCCACGCGCAGGCCCGCTTCGGCGGGCCTGTTTGCGTTCCTGCCAAACCACGCAGTCTGGGGAAATAATTCTGGAAGCAGCCTCCCGCTCAAAATGTGGAAGCGATGGGAGTGCGTTCCGTTTTCTTCAAAAGACGGAAGCCGTGATCAGCGCAGCAGGTGTGGAGAAAACCCGCGCGACTCCAGCAATTCAATTTTCGCGGCCGGTTGGCGCACGATGCGCACAGCCGCGCCTTTCGATTCCGCCAGCTTCACTCCCCGCTCCGGCCCAAGCACGCTCACCGCGGTGGAGAGTGAGTCCGCCGTGAGACAATCCCGCGCGATGACCACGACGAGGCTGTGATCGGTGAGGCCGACGCCGGTGCGCGGGTCAACAATGTGCGAGTAGCGCACGCCGTTGATTTCAAGGTGCTGGAAAAAATCGCCGGAGGTGGCGAGAGCGCGGTTCCGCAGGAGGACGAACTGCGAGGGTGGCGCTTCTGGCGCGTCCTTCGTATCCAGGGGCGCGAGTTCGATGCGCCAGCCTTGGGTTCCCGGCGGGGCCTCGCTCGCCGCCATGTCACCGCTGCCGCTGACGAGCGCGGAGCGAAGGCCGTTCGTGCGCACAACTTTTAACGCCTCATCGATCGCATAGCCCTTGGCAATCGCCCCGAGGTCCAGGCGCATGTAGGGCGCAAGCAGTTCAGCCGTGTGGGCGCGCGCGTCGAGTCGCAGTTTGGAAAAACCCACCGCGCGGCGGGCCTCCTCCAATTTAATTTTATCGGGAAGATTTTTTTCCCGCCGCGCCTTGCGCCACAGACTCACGACCGGCCCGCAAGTGATGTCGAATGCGCCGTCCGACTCCAGCGCGAGTTGCTGCGCGCGTTCCAGCACGCGCCACAAATCATCGCCCACACGCACAGCCTTCCCCTGCCCTGCCGTCTGCGAGAGGCGGCTCAACTCGCTGTCCGTGTCGTAGTCGCTGAGGATGCTGTTCAGTTCGGCGACGCGAGCGAAAGCCGCACCTGCCGCCGCATCCGCCGTGGTTTTATCCGCCGCATAGAGCACGATGCGAAAGGGCAGGCCCATCTGCGGCTGCGTGTATTCAAAGCGCGCGGTGCTGCGACGCGCGGTCGCGCAGCCCGCCAGTGCGAGAGCCGCAATCAGAACACTGAGGAGAAAAGTCATTCGCCGGAACATGACGCGACCGTAACAAACCCCGGTGCGCCAACAAAACGATTTGCGATTTACGCTCCCCTGTCCGGTGGTTAGCCTCCGTCCGTTCGATTAAACACAACATGCTTATGATTTTTGCCGCCGTGGATACCAACTCTGTGATGAACGCTGCGGGCAAAACCATCTCGGACAACCGCGAAGCCCTCATCGGCCTCGCCAAGCAATACGGGCCGAACGTCCTGGTCGCGCTGATGTTTCTCGTCATCGGCACCATCGTGGGGCGCTGGCTGGGCGCGCTCACCCTGCGCCAGCTCAAAAAGCGGGACATGGAGCCGCCCATCCGCATGTTGCTCGTCCGCATCGTGAAGCTGCTCGTGCTCGTCCTCACCCTGCTGCTCATCGCGGATAATCTTCAGATCAAACTCCTGCCGCTCATCGCCGGACTGGGCATCGCGGGCGTCGGCGTCGGCCTCGCGATGCAGGGCGTCTTGAGCAACCTGGTCGCGGGCCTGACCATCATTTTCGTGAAAAGCTTTCGGGTCGGCGAATATATCGAAATCGCCGGCGTGCACGGGCAGGTGGATACGATTGAACTGTTCTCCACCACGCTCGTTCACGCCGACCGCTCCCGCATCGTGGTGCCGAACCGCAAGATCGTCGGCGAGATCATTCACAACTACGGCGTTATCCGGCAGGCTGATTTGTCGGTCAGCGTCGCCTATGGCACGGACCTGAACCGTGCCCTGGAAATCATCACCGACGTCCTCCGCAAAAATGCGCGCGTGCTCAAAGACCCCGCGCCCCTCGTGGGCACCGCCCAACTGGGCGACTCTGGCATCGCCATCGCCATCAAACCTTGGGTGTCCATTGCTGACTACGGCCCGGTGCAGGCCGAGGTCAACAAAGCGGTGGCCGAAAAACTGCGCGAGCACGGCATTGAAATCCCCTTCCCGCAGCGTGAAATCCGGGTGCTGCCCGGGTCGCAAATCCAGACGGCGGCGTAAAGGGCCCCAGCAGGCGACGGAGAGAAGCAAGATGGGCGCGAATGGTTTTGCCAAAGCGGATGGGCGGGCGTTCACTGCCGACATGAAAACCCCCGGACGACGCGGGATGCATCCCGCTCAGAACCTGAGAGCCTTCACAATTTTTCTACTGCTGCTGGTGGCTGGCACTTCCTGTCGGAAACCTTCTGCTGATCCCGGCGCAGCCCAGACAGAAAACGCTGTGAACGTGTCGAACGGAATCTCGCAGGCGGAAGCGGAGGTCATCGCCCGGAGATACTTTGCCGAGAAGGTGGGATGCGGTGCTTTCGCAGGCATCCGGGACGGTGTGAACCGTTGGATTGTGGAGGGTCAGACTGGTTATTCAGGCGATCCGGTCCAAGGCTCCATTGACAAGCGATCCGGCAAGTTCACACCACCAATCAGCCGGAACAATGCGATTCCAGCCACTGTCTCTCCATAAAAGGCATCCGCATTTTATTCTTTTTCGTCAGACCACCGCACGCGTAGATCACCCGCGCTGGTTCGCCAGCCTTGATGCACCACGCTGAAATTCTTTCCACGGAGACGCCCGCGCTCTTCGACCAGGCGGTCGAACGTGCGGCGGAGGTGTTGCGCCGGGGCGAGCTGGTGGCGCTACCCACGGAGACGGTTTATGGACTGGCGGCCAACGCTTTCGATGCGGCGGCGGTGGCGCGCATCTTCGAGGCGAAGGGGCGGCCTGCGCACAACCCCATCATTGTCCACGTCGCCGACCGCGCGATGGCGCAACGCTGCGCGGCAGAATGGCCGGCGCTGGCCGAGCGGCTGGCCACGGCGTTCTGGCCGGGACCGTTGACCCTGGTGCTGCCGCGCGGCGCGGAAATCCCCGACGTGGTGACGGCGGGCGGCGGCACGGTGGGTTTGCGCTGGCCGGGGCATCCGTTGATGCAGGCGGTGATTCGCGCGTGCGGTTTCCCGCTGGCCGCGCCGAGCGCGAACCGCTCGAATGAAATTTCTCCGACCAACGCCGCGCATGTGGCGCGCAGCCTGGGCGGGCGCATCCCGCTGATTATTGACGGCGGGCAATCGCAGGTGGGCATCGAATCGACGGTGCTGGATGTGTCGGTGTGGCCGCCGCGCCTGCTGCGTCCAGGGATGATTCACGAGGAGTCGCTGCTGGCGGTGACGGGCGAATTGGCGCGGGCCACGGCCGGGCATCACGACACGCTGCGCAGTCCCGGACTGTTGCGAAAACATTACGCGCCGCAAGCGCGGCTCGTGGTGCTGGCGTGGCGCGACGAAGCGGATTTCGAGCGGCAGCGGGCCGCGCTCTCAGCGCGACACGGATGGGCGGCGGGGCGCACCTTCGTCATCGCGCACACCCACATTCCGCTCGGTGCGCAGGTCGGCAGCGTGCATGTGATCCCGCACGACGCGGAGGCGTTCGCGCGCGCGCTCTACGGGGAACTGCATCGCTGCGACGAGGAGGGCGCGGAATTGATCATCGTGGAGGATGTGCCAGACGCGCCGGAATGGCGGGCTGTGGCCGACCGGCTGCAACGGGCGGCGGCGGTGTGAGACTCCCGTTCACTCAAGTTGATTGATACGCTTACCGATGATTTGACGAGCCGGGAAAATTCCCGCAATCTCCGCCACCAATGCGATTCACGATATTATTCAGCGCGCTCGCGGCTTCATTGTCGCTGGCCGCCACGGCCCAGGTGACGAACGTCGCCGTTGTCTCCATTGCCCCGACCACCAACCAGTTGAGCCTGGACGACGCCGTGCGCCTCGCGCTGGAACACAACTTGGACATCCAAGTGCAGCGCTACAACCCGGTCATCTCAGAATATGACCGGCGCGCGCTCTACGGGATTTATGATCCGGTCTTCAAGGCCAGGTTGGGGCACGAGGAAATTACCCGTCCGGCCGGCGGCATCAATGTCAACACCGGCAACGATTTTCCCGGCACGCACAGCGCGGTGGACTCCGCCGTCTTTGGCCTTGGTGGTGTTCTGCCGACGGGCCTGCGCTATGACTTGGCGCACAACATCTCCGAGTCAGTCGTGACCACACCGGGTATCGTCGGCTCCAACTCCTTGGGAGCGATTTACGGCAACAAAGTCACAGACACCTACAACTCGGGAGCGCTGCTCACTCTGAATCAACCCCTGCTCCGCGACTTTTGGATCGACAGCTCCCGTCTGAGCATCCAGATCGCCCGCCGCACCGTGCGCATGAGCGAACTGGATGTGGAGCGCAGCATCATGGTCACGATCACGGCGGTGGAGAAGGCGTATTACGGGTTGATCGCGGCCCGGGAAACGGTGTTGGTGCGCGAGTCAGACGTGGCGTTGAAGCAGCAGTTCTATGAAGAACAACGGCGCCGGGTGGAAGTCGGCGCGCTCGCGCCGCTGGAAGAGAAACTCGCCCAGTCAGAACTGTCGCTCGCCCAGACCGCGCTCTTGCTCTCGCGCAATGACGCCGCGACCGCCGCCACCACCCTCAAGAGCCTCATCCACGATGATTTCGTGAAGCACCTCGGTACCCGCGTGGAACTGACCGACAAGCTGGTGGCCGTGCCCGCCACTCCCAACCTGCAGGACGCCTTCAAAGACGCGGCGGAAAAACGCCCTGACTTGCAGTCCACGCGAATCAAACTGGAGAAGCTCGACATCCAGTTGAAGTTTGACCGGAACCAGTTGTATCCGCAGCTCGATTTGTTTGGCACCTACGGCGTGAACGGGGTGGACGCTCGTCTCGGTGGCGCGCTCGACGATCTGGCGCAGCGAAGCGCTCCGCAACACAGCTACGGTGTCATCCTCAGCGTGCCCCTGAGCATGAAGGCGCAGCGAGAGAAATTGAAGTCCGACAAGGCGGCGAAAGCCCAGGCCATCCTGATGTTTCAGGCCCTGGAGGAGGGCATCTTTGTCGAAGTGGAATCCGGTGTGCGGCTCATGCGGACCTACTGGGAGGCGATTCCATTGACCCGGGATCGGATTGAGGTGGCGCGCGCGGCTTTGGAGGCGGAGCAGAAGAAATTAAACCTTGGAAAAAGCACCAGCTTTAACGTGCTAAAACTCACCACTGATCTCACCTCCGCGCAGCTCAACGAAATCCTCGCGCTGAAGACCTACAACGAGGCGGCGGCCGATCTGGCGGCGAGCACCGGCACCACCTTCGAGCGCCGCCGCATCGTGGTGCCCAAGCGGGACGTTCCCTAGTCCTATCTTCGGTTTGAAACCGGCGGCGCGCGGACATTTTATCGGCAACCACGTCCAAACGACGAGCGGGCTTGGTGTATTCCAGTGATGGTGGGGCGCGTCGCTCCGCGCGCGCCGGATGAGGGGCGGAAGCAACCATAGAGATGGTTGCGATTCGTGCCGGTGGAGTTTCTGGTTGTTCATCCGCGTCTTTCCGATCCGACGGCGCGCGCGGAGCGACGCGCCCCACCTTTCATGCCCCGGTCACAATTTTGCCTCATCACCCGTTACGCGCTGGAATGTTTTTGCCATTCGCCCGGCCCATGTCCCACTCTGCCGCCCGCATGACACAGCCGCTGGCCCTGCTCCTCTATGAGAAATTGCTGCCGGGTTCCCAACTGGTGAACCGGCTGCAAGACCTCGGCTGGCGTGTGCAAACCATCAACGACGGCGCGGCTCTGACCCGCGCCGCAGAAGAGCACAAACCCTTGCTGGTGCTGGCCGACCTCGTCTCCTCGCGCCAGTCCGTGTGCGAGGGGATCATGTCCTTGCGCCGGAACAAGAATACCGCGCACCTGCCCGTCATCGCCTTTGCCACCGAGGAAGTCCTGCACGCGCCCGCCCTCGCCGCCGGGGCCAATCTTGTGGCCAACGACGCCGCCATTTTGCAACACCTGGACCAGTTCCTCGATCAGGTGCTGAGTGATTTCTAAAGATAATTATGACCCTGCCTACTGTGAAACTCGACCGTGGCATCCATGTGATGCACCTCTTCTATTCCCTCGACCGCAAACGCTGGGCCGATCTCGCTCCCGGCGAATCCGCGCAGGCCTTGCAGCGCGTGGAGGCGCTGGCCACCCGGAACAACCAACCCTCGAACCCCAAGCTGCGCAGCTTCGCCGTGGTCGGGGGCAAGGCGGACTTTGCCTTCATTCTTTATCATGCGGAACTCGGCGGGCTGGCCCAAATGCACCGCGATTTGGAACACTGTTTCCCCGCCGGCACGTTGCAGCGCGAGTATTCGTATCTCAGCGTCACCGAACTGAGCGAATACATGCCCGGCGACGACGACAACCGCGCCACGCTCGCGGCCGAGAAGCTGGAGCCGGGCAGCGAAGCGTATGAAAAACGCTGGGCCGAGATGACCAAGCGCAAAGAGGAATACGAACAATACCGCCTGATCCCCGAACTGCCCGACTGGGAGGTGATGGGGTTCTACCCGATGAACAAACGCCGGCAGGGCGGCGACAACTGGTATGTCCTCGACCTGGCCACGCGCAAGAAACTCATGGGCGGGCACGCCCGGGTGGGCCGCAAGTACGCCGGGCGCATTTCGCAGCTCATCAGCGGCTCGACCGGCCTGGACGATTGGGAATGGGGCGTGACGCTTATGGGCCACCAGGTCGATGCGCTCAAGGAGATCGTGTATGAGATGCGCTTTGACGACGTGAGCGCCCGCTTCGGCGAGTTCGGCAAGTTCTTCATCAGCCTGCGCCTGACGCCGGCGGAACTGTGGCCGCATTTGCACCTGTAAGCGGGGCTGGGTTTAATTTTCTCCCTTGGCACTGAAGCTGGGATGCTGATTAGCCCGTGAATCCACCGGAACAGGCCGGGCCGCAAAGCACCGTGGCTGTTTTGGGCAATCAAACCTTGACGCTCCTCCCGCGGTTCATGTAATTAACAAAGGAGAAGTCAATTGCTGGTCTGGCCAGCGTGTGCGAAGTCGGAGAAATTAATTCTTCCGACTTTTTTGTTCCCCAAATGGGAGGGAACACATGGAAGTAACTACTATGAATGCGGACTTTTTGTCGGTGATGGAATTTTGGGAACGGGAAAAGGGCATCAGCCGTGATGTCCTCGTCACGGCCGTGGAGGAATCCCTCGTGCAGGCGGCCAAGAAGGCCGTCGGGCCTGCCCGTGAATTGCGCTGCATGATTGACCCGAAGACCGGGGACATTCGCGCCTTCGCCAAACTGATCGTTTCAGACAAAGTTGCTTCCAAACATGACCAGATTTCCGTCTTCGACGCGCGCCGCGTCAAGGCCGACGCGGCCGTGGGCGAGGAACTCGAAATCGAAGTCACCCCGAATGGCTTCGGCCGCATCGCCGCCCAATACGCCAAGCAGGCTCTATTGCAAGCTGTGCGCCGCGCGGAGAAAGCCATGATTTTCACCGAGTTCAAGGATCGGGTCGGCGACATCATCAGCGGCGTGGTGCGCCGCTTCGAGCGTTCCGATGTGACGGTGGACCTTGGCAAATATGAGGCATTGCTTCCCAATCGCGAGCGCGTGCCGACCGAGGAATACCAAATTGGCGAACGCATTCGTTGCTACGTCAAGGCGGTCGAGAATGGCTCGCATGGACCAGAAATTATCCTGTCCCGGGCCGATCCCAATTTCGTCATCAAGCTGTTCCAACTCGAAGTTTCAGAAATTAATGACGGCACCATCGAGATCAAGGGCATCGCCCGCGAACCCGGTTTCCGCACCAAGATCGCGGTTCATACCCGGGATGAAAAAGTCGATCCCGTCGGCGCGTGCGTCGGGCTGCGGGGCCAGCGGGTGAAGAACATTGTCCGCGAGTTGAACAACGAGAAGGTGGACATCATCAAGTGGGAGCCCAATGTCCGCAACTTCGTCACCAACGCCCTCTCGCCGGCCAAGCTGAAGAACTTCGAGATGGACGAGGTCCGCAAGCGTGTCCGCATCACCGTCGCGCCGGACCAGCTTTCGCTGGCCATCGGCAAGCGTGGCCAGAATGCGCGCCTCACGGCCCGGTTGACGGGCTGGCAGGTGGACATTGAGTCCGAGGAGATCGTGATCGAGGGCTTCAACGAGAAGGTGGCCCTGGCGGTCAAAGCCCTCGCCACCATTCCCGGCATCACGGCGGAACAGGCCGACGTGCTGGTGCATCATGGATTTGTCACGCTCGAAGATTTGCTGCAAGCCGACCAAAGTGATTTGGCTGGTATTCCCCAAATTGCCGAGCAAGCTGCCGCCCTTTACGAGGCGGCGCATGCCGAGTCCACCCGACGCCAGGTCAAGGTTGGGGAGGCCGCGCAGACGCCCGTGGCGTGAGAGTAAGATTATGAAAACCGGTCTGGCTAATAAGAGCATGTAATCGCATGAAGACTGCGATTACATACCGGTTTCGAGAACATTTATATGCCCGTTCGCATTTACGAAATTGCCAAGAAACTTGGAATCGAGAGCAAAGAAGTACTCTTGAAAGCCAAGGAACTGGGCATTGCCGAGGCCCGCGTTCCGTCCAGCTCGCTGGACAAAATCACCGCTGAATTTCTTGAGGAAAAACTCGGCGGAGTAAAGAAACCCGTCGAAGCCCCCGCGCCGCCCCCGGCCCCGCCCGTGATCGTGTTCGCAGCGCCACCACCGCCACCGCCCGTGGTGGAAGCTGTGCCCGTCGCCGAGCCGGAACCCGCCCCCGCCCCCGCCCCTGAGCCGGTGGCCGAGGTTTCTGTGCCGGATGCGTCCCTCGGTGCGCCGGTTGAAGCCATCGTCCCCGTTGCGCCGCCGGAACCGCCCAAGCCCGTCGTGCCTGCCGTCCCAGCCGTCCCCAAAGTCGGCGAGAAAGTCGGCTCTGTTCAATTGCCCCAAAGACCCGGCCTTGGGGACAAGACCGGCTCCGTGAAACTACCGCCCCCGCGCGACACCGGACGCGACTTCGGTCGCGGACGCAGCGACGGACGCGGTCAACGCCCCGCCCCACCGCAATTCGGAAACGCCCGCGCCACCTTCCCGCCGCGTGGAGGCAACTTTCCACCGCGGGGTAATCCCCCTGCCCCGACCAAGGCTCCGCCTGCCGAGAAACAATTCAATCTCCCGGCCGATGCCCCGACCATTCACATCAAGCCGCCCATCATCGTTCGCGATCTGGCCGAGCAGATGAAGCTGAAGCCGTTCAAGATCATCGCCGACCTCATGGAACTGGGCGTGTTTGCGAACGTCAATCAGGCCATCGACGAACCCACGGCCCAGAAAGTCGCGGCCAAAAACGGCTGGAAGTTTGAAGCGGAGAAGCGCGAGCGCGGTGGTGGCGTCGTCCACGCCCCCGTCAAAAAAGTCGAACTCGACATTGACGACAAGGTCGAGGACCTCCGGCCCCGTCCGCCCGTGGTTACGATCATGGGCCACGTCGATCACGGCAAAACGTCGCTCCTCGATGTCATCCGCAAGGCCAACGTCGCCGAGGGCGAAGCCGGCGGCATCACCCAGCACATCGGTGCCTATACCATTTCCTTCCCCCACCCTGAGCGGAAGGGCGACATCCAGCAGATCACCTTCCTCGACACCCCCGGCCATGCCGCCTTCAGCGCCATGCGCGCGCGCGGGGCGAATGTCACGGACATCGTCATCCTCGTGGTCGCGGCCAATGACGGCGTGATGCCGCAAACCCTCGAAGCCTTGAGCCATGCCCTCGCGGCCAAGGTTCCGATCATCGTGGCGGTCAACAAGTGCGACCATCCGAACGCCAACCCCATGAAGGTCCGCCAGCAACTGGCGGAGAAGGGGCTGAATCCCGACGACTGGGGTGGTGACACCATTTTTGCGGACGTCTCCGCCATCACCAAACAGGGCGTGGACAAGCTGCTGGAAATGATTCTCCTGCAGGCCGACCTGCTCGAGTTGAAGGCCAATCCAACCCGCCGCGCCAAGGGCAACGTCATTGAATCCGGCCTCGAACCGGGCGGCCCCACCGCCACCGTGCTCGTGCGCAAAGGCACGCTGCGCGTCGGCGACATCATCCTTTGCGGCCAGTATTACGGCCGCGTCCGCGCCCTCATCAACGAAGAGGATAAGCGGCTCAAGGAAGCCGCGCCCTCCGTGGCCGTGCGCGTCCTCGGTCTCAACGGCGTGCCCCAGGCCGGCATCGAATTCAGCGTGGTGGAGAACGACCGATCGGCCCGCGACGAAGCCGAGCGCCGCGGCGACCAGGCCCGCAAGGAAGGCCAGGAGGCCGACATGCCCAAGGTTTCGCTGGCCAATCTTTTCGCCAAGCTCGACGAGGCCAGCGCCAAGGTGCTCAAGGTCGTGGTCAAGGCGGACACCCAGGGTTCCGTCGAAGCCATCGTCGATGCTCTCAACAAAAT